>JAZQMW010000032.1:0-37303 GCA_045627025.1 Treponema sp.
GCTTGAGCTTATTGATGAAGACAAGAATTTTGAAATGCGGCAGGCTGATTCGGTAAGCAAGAGGATTCTTGCTGTTGATGATGATCCCATATCGCTTAAGGTTATCGATTATATTCTTGGAAAAGAATCGAATTATAAAGTTGATAATGCACGAGATGGCGTAAAATGTCTTGAGATGATGGAAAAAAACAGTTATGACCTTATTCTTCTTGACGTGGAAATGCCGGAAATGGACGGTTTTGACACGTTGAATCATATAAGGCGGAAATATAATGTTCCTGTAGTAATTGTTTCTGGAGACAAGGACATAACGTCTATAGTAAAGGCAAATCAATGTGGTGTGAAGTATTATTTGATAAAACCGTTTTTGAAGCAGGAACTTACGGAAGTTGTAAGGAATATTTTTCAGCATAATCTGGAGTAAAGCAAATGAAATTTACGCTTGAGGATATTAAGGGTTATATTTTTTCTCCACAGAGGTCCATCAAGGCTGTTGTCTTTAACTTGAATGTCCTCATTGCATTGTTTGGCGTTATTGGTTCTATTATTTCTGAAGCTCTTGCAAGAAGCAGGGACATGCAGAATCTTCTCCTTGTTTTTGAACTTTTTTTCTTTATTTTTCTTTTATGGCTTGGAAATAAAAAAAAGAAAATAGATCTTGCAGCCATTTTATTTATAACTGTTACGGAATTCTTGCTTTTCCCATTGATGTTTTTTACCACAGGCGGCATGGAAACAGGAATGCCGATATGGTTTCTCATTGTGCTCATATCTGTATTTCTTCTTATTGATGGAAAAAAATGCTGGATTTTGTATGGTGCGGGGCTTGCAATTTTCCTTGTATTGGTATTTTTTGCATACAGGCATCCTGAGTTCAATTTGGTAAAAGATGTTCCTGCAAGTTTTTATCTGGATGTTGCGGAAACTGTTGTCTGGGGTTCTTTGATGCTCGGATTTGCCATAAAGGCACAAAAACTTGTGTATACAAGGGCAATTGATGAGATGAATAAGAAAAATGATGCCCTGAAGGATTCTGAGCTTAAGGCGGAAACTGCCAATCATGCAAAAAGTGACTTCCTTTCAAATATGTCTCATGAAATACGTACTCCAATAAATGCTGTGCTCGGCATGAATGAAATGATTATTCGCGAGTGTCGTGACAAGAAGATTTTGGAGTATGCAAAGGCCATTCAGAATTCAGGAAATGCACTTTTGTCTCTCATAAATGATATTCTTGATCTTTCAAAAATTGAGAGTGGAAAAGTTGAAATTGTGCAGGAAGAGTATAGGCTTGCTGATTTTATCATAAATACATATGGACTTGTTGCAGACAGACTTGAAAAGAAAGGTCTTCGGGGCGCAATTTTCTGCAATGAAAATCTGCCGTCAGGGATTATAGGTGATGCACCTCATCTTCGACAGGTTCTCGTCAACATGCTTACGAATGCCATAAAGTATACCCAAAAAGGAAGTGTTGATTTCTTTATTCTTGGAAACGTAAAGGATGACGTACTCAGCATAACGTTCAGCGTAAAAGATACTGGCATTGGCATCAAGGAAGAAGACCTAAAGAAGATATTTTCAAAATTTGAACGCTTTGATTTGAATAAAAACAGAAATATAGAAGGCTCTGGCCTCGGACTAAGCATTACAAAGCGCCTTGTTGAACTTATGGGCGGAAAGATTGAAGTCAAGAGCACTTACGGACAGGGGTCTGAGTTTATCGTGACTTTAAAACAAAAGATATTCGACATGTCTCCTGTAGGTGAAGTTACTCCGAAACATAAAACCGAGGATGAAGAAATCGAAGTTTATCACCAGTCTTTCGAAGCTCCTGATGTTGACATTCTTGCCGTTGATGATGTTGACATGAATCTCATTGTCTTTGAGAATCTTTTGAAAGAGACAAAAATGAAAATTGATCTTGTGGACAGTGGTGAAAAATGTATAGAAAAAGCAAAGGCAAAACATTATGACATGATTTTCATGGATCACATGATGCCTGTCATGAATGGAATAGAAACGCTTTTAAAAATGAAGTCCATGGAAACACTCAATACGCAGACACCAGTCGTCATGCTTACTGCAAATGCACTTGCTGGTGTCCGTGAAGAATATATAAAGGCCGGTTTCGTTGATTATATTCCAAAGCCTCTCGATGGTGAGGTTCTGGAAAAGACTCTTGTAAAATACCTTCCTAAGGAAAAAGTATTCTTGAAGACAGGCAAAGATGATATTCCTTGCGGTGAGAAAATTTCAAGGCTTAAGAATATTCTGGCTGATTTTGATTATGAGGCGGCTCTCGGGTACTGTGATGACAGTGAAACATTTTGCATAGAAATCATCAGTGAATATGCAACAAACAATCACATAACTGAACTTGTAACGTGTTTTGAGGAATGTGAATGGGAAAAATACAAGCAGTATGTCCACTCTCTTAAAAGCACGTCACGTACAATCGGTTTCCTTCAGCTTGCGGAAGAATTTAGAATTCAAGAAGAAGCTGTAAAAAAATGTGAGCTTGATTTTGCGAGAAAGAATCATAAAAAACTTCTTGAACATTATGTCCGATGCGTAAATGTCATGAAAGACTGTGGATTTGTTTCTGAAGCTGAGTGATTTTCAGTTGTGTTCCAAATTAAGCTTTTCATTTCAGTCATTAAAAAAAGTCGGAATGACAAAATCCTCTTATATGGATGATATAAATGGAATGTTATGAAAAATAAAATCAAATTGTATTCAATCATTCTTTTTGTAATTTCATCAATTGTTTTATTGATTGGTTACTGTTTTCATGATTTTAATGCATTAGCAATAGATACTATAAAACTTCCACAAACAGAAAAATTTGATATGACAACATACAAAATTGGAAAGCATAAAGTTTGGGAGATGAAGAACGTATCTAAATATAACGGAGATTATTGTTTTCGTAAGAGTTTTGATGACGGGAAAAAAATAATTAATCAATTTTATATGATTAACAAAAAGGTACAGGATATTGAAACCTTTGAAAAGGAATTTATCAGGCATCTGGAAATAAAACCTGATATTGGCGACACTTTTGTGGTAAAATACTATTTCTATTTGGAATCAAAAGATTTGCCAAAATATTGGAAGCCTGTGTGGAATAAACGTTGTATTGATGAATTGACTCAACATGAAGATGATTTATTATTTACAATTACCATAGATTAATTAAAAGAGTTTGGAATAGAAGGCAAAAAAAATGAAAAAGATTTTATGTATTTTTTTATCAACAGTTTGTATATTATGTTCCTGCAAGCAAAAAAAAAGTAAATAGCGATGTTTCAGTACAAAAAGAGTCAGCTGTTCAGAAAACAAATGAAGTTCAAATTCCAAGAGACTTCAATATGATATATGTAGAAGGTGGAACGTATACAATGGGAAGTAAACGAGAAGTAATATTTAATCCTCCTCATGAAGTATATGTAGATAGTTTTTATATTTCTGATATTGTTGTCACACAAAGCCTGTATAAAAAAATAATGGGAAATATAAGAATTAAAGAATATGAAGAAATTGGCATAAACAAACCTGAGATTTATGTTTCATGGTATGATGCTGTAAATTTTTGTAATAAATTGAGCTTGGAAAATAACTATACTCCTTGTTATACGATTGACGGAGAAAATGTAACTTGCAATTTTTCTGCAAATGGTTACAGGTTACCAACTGAAGCAGAATGGGAATATGCAGCCCGTGGCGGAAAATATTCGCATGATTATATTTATAGTGGAAGTAATGATTACAAAGAGGTTGCATGGACTTTATTTACTTTTACAGATGAAGAAGCGCCTGTTTTATGTGATGTTGCTCAAAAGAAGCCAAATGAACTCAATTTGTTTGACATGAGTGGCAATGTCGATGAATGGTGCTGGGACTGGTATGATTTTGATTATTGTAAAAAAAGTCCTAAAAATATCCTCGAGGTCCGAAAACTTGGAAGCCATCAGAAATATATCCTGATGAAAAATATTTACGAGTTACAAGGGGTGGGGATTATCAAGTTGATTCAGGAGCAAGTTTGATATTTGTACGGCTTTATGGAGAAGCTTACAATCGATATTATTGTATAGGTTTTAGGCTGGCAAGATCAGCAGTAAAGTAATAAAAAAATGAGCCTGAAAATTTACTTTCAAGCTCAAAAATCATTCTATAATAGATATCAAGGAAAAATATCAGGTTTTGTTATTTTGTTTTAAATCTCTTATAATTTCATTGATTTCGTAAGTAGATTCCGCCGTATAGAAAGTAAATGATTGTCTTATTCAGTGTATGTAAATTCAGCGACATTACTCCATGCACTGTCAGATAAATTGTTTGCAGCACTTGTTACTTTTAGCCAGAAATAATACTTTTTTCCATTAACGGGTATAAAATATGGTGCATTGATTGAAGAAATACTTACTGTTCGTGTATTTGTTCCTGCTTCGACTTTTGCGTAAGTATTCATATCATCATAATATGCTTTTGAAGAATCATTTGTTGCCGAGTATCCGAGTATTGCCCTAGTTGTACCATCAAGACTGCCATTATAGCTGAATGTAATGTTAACATCGCAAGAAATTGTATTATCTGTTATGGAATTGATAACCAAATTTACCGGAGCTTCAAGTTTTGATATTGAGTTTCCGTCATCCTCATTAGTTGAGTCTTTGCAACCAAAGAATACACATACCATAGTCAATGCGGCAAATATTGCTGCAAATTTAGAAAGTTTTTTCATAAAATCCTCCAAAGATTTTAATTGTTTTGATTTTGGACGAAGGCGGGTAAAACGAGACTTTGTCCAAAGGACTATTTCAAGTCCTTTGTGTAGTGTACACTACACAAATTTTTAATAAAAATGTGGGAGATTTGATTGTGAAGATGTCAAATTGGTTGCATTACATGCTTTTTGGGGTATTTATGAAATGTATGTATCATTTTGGCATGAATTATGTTATATTAATAAAGAGAATTCATAAAGTTTTCATGCATTTCTTATAAAAGAGGGGAAAATCATGTCTGAAAAAAAGTACAATGTAGACAGTTTTAATTTGGATCACACAAAGGTTCATGCACCTTATGTTCGTCTTGCTGGAAAAAAGGTAGGGGCAAAAGGTGATGTTGTTTCCAAATATGACATACGCTTTATGCAGCCAAACAAGGAATTCATGCCGATAGCTGCAATTCATACGCTTGAGCATCTTGTGGCTGAGTATATTCGTGATGAAATGCCGGATTGCGTAATAGATTTCAGCCCAATGGGATGCAGAACGGGTTTTTATTTTACCGTATGGAATGAGCATTCTGAAGAAGAGATTGCAAACCACATGCTTAATGTGCTTTCAAAAGTTTCTGTGTGGGATAAGCCTGTACCTGCTACAACTGAGCAGGAGTGCGGAAATTATAGGGAACACGATCTTGATACGGCAAAAAAACTTGCCGCAAAATGGGTTGAGGGAATTAAGTCAAAAGGATACAGTGCATTTTAATAACGGGAGTTTATGAATACAATTGTAATTAAATTCAAGGAAACTGCATTATCGGTACTGCCAATAATGGCAATAGTTCTTCTTTTGTCAGTTACTGTTGCTCCTCTAGGGGCAA
The DNA here is from genome assembly GCA_045627025.1 of Treponema sp. Taxonomy (GTDB): domain Bacteria; phylum Spirochaetota; class Spirochaetia; order Treponematales; family Treponemataceae; genus Treponema_D. The sequence goes on from JAZQMW010000032.1 coordinate 5,617, forward strand.
TGCTTACAGCAAGATTTGTTTTGGGCGGTGCACTTCTTATTGTGGGGCTTACACTTTTTCTTCTTGGTGTTGATATAGGAATCATGCCGATTGGAGAGAGAGCCGGTGCCGCTTTGACGTCGAAACGCAATCTTCCTCTTCTTTTGGGAGCCTCGTTTCTTATAGGCGTAATGGTTACTATAGCCGAGCCTGACGTTCAGGTTCTTGCCGATCAGATAAGATGCATGGAACCAAGTGTCGGAAAATGGGCATTGGTATTCATGATAGCTTTGGGAGTTGGACTTTTCGTTACGATAGGACTTTGTCGTACCGTAATGTCTCTAAATCTTAAAAAGGTTTTGATTGTATCATACGTGATTCTGTTTATACTTGCATTCATGTGTCCAGCTTCTTTGCAAGGTGCTTCGTTTGATGCAGGTGGTGCCACAACAGGCCCTATGACGGTTCCGTTCATCATGGCTCTTGGAATAGGTGTTGCAAGTGTTCGTTCAAGCGGTGTGAATGCATCTGGAAGCAATACAAGCGACAGTAGTTTTGGACTTACAGGAATTACAAGTGTGGGACCTGTGGCTGCGGTCTGCGTTTATGGAATTTTATTTCACAGGACATCTTCTCAGGAGACTTCGGTAATTGCGGAAACATGTGAAGAAGCTGTAGATGTTGAAAATCTTGGTGTTTTTGTGAACCTTATTCCAGATGTGACTAAGGAAGTTGTGTGTTCTCTTTTGCCTTTGGTTATCATGGTTGCAGTTTTCCAGGTTCTTCTTTTAAAAATGCCTCCATATAAAATCCGCAAGATTGCAAAGGGTATTCTTTATTGTTTTGTAGGGCTTATATTGTTTCTTACGGGTGCTGACGGTGGTTTCATGAGTGCAGGAAAGGTTCTCGGAGAATCTTTGGGAAAGGCTGCCAGTTCATCAGGCGGATTATGGACTTTCCTGGTTGTAGCCGTATCTTTTGTTTTCGGAGCAATAACCGTGTGTGCTGAGCCTGCCGTATGGGTTTTGACTGAACAGGTAGAAAATGTGAGCGGTGGAACAATAAAAAGAAAAATACTTCTTTTGGCTCTTTCATTTGGTGTTGCATTTTCCATAGGATTGAGCATGATAAGAATTCTCTATGGATTCAGTTTGTGGTACATACTTGTGCCTGGTTATGCATTGGCTCTTATTCTAACGTTTTTCTGTCCGACACTTTTTACAGGTATTGCATTTGATTCAGGTGGAGTTGCGTCAGGTCCTATGACAAGCACGTTCATACTTTCTTTTACACTTGGAGCATCATCTGCATGTGGCAATACTTCCGGCGGAGCTTTTGGCGTTATAGCTCTTGTTGCCATGACACCGTTGATAGCCATACAGATTCTTGGAATCGTGTTCAAGATAAAAACTTCTGCAGGAGTTAAAAAATGAGTTCATATAAGTTGATAATTGTCGGTGTTCCTCACAATAAGGCAGATATGATTTCATCCATTGCTATGGAATCAGGAAGTCCTGGAGGAACAATTCTAATTGGTCATGGGCTTTCTTCAAGCAAAGTTGCTGCTGTGTTTGGTTTGGGTGAGACGATTCAGGATGAGCTTTTGTTTTTGTCTGAAGATGAAAAGTCAAATGTAATTTATGAGAATATAAAAAAAGTATGTGAAGAAGAGAAACCTGCTTTTGGTTTCATTTATAAAATGGACGCAAACAGTTTCTTGAAGACTGGTTCAATTCAGGGAGAGGAAAAAGGAGTTTCTATGGCATTTACGCACGAACTGATAACTGTGATACTCAATAAGGGGTATGCTGAGGATGCAATGGCTGCTGCAAGAAAAGCTGGCGCCGGCGGAGGAACTGTTTTAAATGCAAGGGGAACTGCCCGTGAGGATGATGCAAAATTTTTTGGAATGCATATTGTTCCTGAAAAAGAAATGCTCATGATTGTTGTTGAAGCAGAAAAAAAGCAGATTGTTCTTGATGCAATAAAAAATCTTCCATGCTTGCAGGAAAGCGGAAGCGGTATTGCATTTTGTACCGGGGTTGAATCTTTTGAGATTCTTGGCGCAAAGAAAAAGAACTAGACATTGAATAATGCAAAGTCTGACGAACTTGTCTCTATTTTTTTTAGGGACAAGTTTTTTTGCAATGTTTTTGATTAATGTGACGCTTGATTGGATTTAAGTTCATTTTTCTTTTGATACATTTTTTCATCAGCCATGCGGAATATGTCGGAAAATTGAATGTCTGGATTTGTTTCAGGCTTGAATTCTGCGTATCCATAGGCAATGTGTATTCCAATTGGTTTGAATTTTGTATCAGTTTGATTAAAGGTTTCTGTAAGTTCTTCAAATTCCCTGAAGTATTCTTCGCTTTTTTGGCATTCTTCTTTTTTTAATATGATGGTAAACTCATCTCCTCCAATTCTGTATATGCCAAGGTTTTCAAATGCCTTTTTCATAAATTCCACGGCCTGCAATATGTAAGCATCTCCAATTTCATGTCCGAGCGTATCATTGATTTTTTTAAGGTTATTAAGGTCGAACATTACAAGACCGTAAGGAACAAGTTTTGCTTCAAGAATTTCATCAACCTTTGCCCTGAAAGATGCCCTGTTGCCCACTTTTGTCAGTGCATCAAGATATGCAAGATCATTGAGTTTTTTGTAATTTGTTATGTCTTCCGCAATTGTGCAGGAAATTATATGCCCGTTAGACTCATCCCTGGAAAGAAGAATCGTATTTCTGATATAAGAACCTTCCTTGCTTATGTATTCAAAGTCAAGACACTTTTTTCCTTCATTGTACATTTTTTCCAAAAAAGAATTTCTCCTGTTTGTAAGAGAGCCGCCAATTGGTTTCAGAATGGTTTTTTCATACCAGTTTTCAACAAGCTTGTCATATAAGCATGGGCTTGTACAATTATATTTTTGAAGCAGAGAGACTCCGTTTTTGTCAAAAATGTCGTTTTCAATGAAACCTGTTGTTACATCGTGACAGAATGTATATGCGGCATTGCTTAATATAGCATTTCTGTATTGGTTGATTTCTGTCTTGAGTTGTGCAGATAGAGTGTTGTTTGTTACGCAAAAGTCATGCATCTGCTGCAATGTATGTGTTCGTGAAGACTCGTTGAGTATCAGTATTATGAAAATGATAAAAAGCGTAAACAAAAGCATTATCATGATGTGTGAAGCATGATTTTTTATTATCCAGCTTAAAGATACTTGTCTTGTATTATACGAGTTCCATTTTCTGTGTATGTTCTCAACTTCGCCGGAAAGTATGAGTTCTATGATTGCTGAATTGAGTTTGTATGCAAGTTCCGATTGGTCAAGCCTTGTCGCACAGCAGCTTTCGCATATATAAATAAAATCATTTTTCTTTTCTATGTCCTTGAATCTGTTTTTCTTGATTTCATAATTTCCTATGCTTTCTGTACATATCGTGAAGTCAATTTCTCCTTCTTCAAGTTTTTGAAAGCAAGTTTCGTCATCAGGATAAGTGCTTATGTTCAGGTTGTTTTGCAGAGACAGAGTAAGTACGTCATTAATCCATGTGCCTTTTTTTAATCCTATTTTAGAAGTCTTCAGGCTGTTTATCGTAAAATTTGTTTTTCTTTTTCCAAAGGCCACGTAATTGAATTTTGCAACCGGTATTGTGAATCTGAATTTTTCAGCTCTTTTCTGCGTAAAAACGACACCCGTAAAGATATCGGCCTTGCCGTTTTCTACAAGCGATATGCAGTCTTCGAGAGTATGCATCTCAAGGTCTACATTGAATTTGAGCATGTCGGCAATTGCATATATGAGTTCTACGTGTTCTCCCGTAAAGTTGTTTTTGTCATCAAAAAATGAATATGGAATGTTGTCCGAGTTTAATACGACTTTCAATGTGGTGTTGTATTTTTTTTCTGATGGAATTTTAAAATGATTTATTAAGTTGAACGGTTTCCAGTTTCGCAAGCAGATGATGAACATCAAGAGCATAATAAATATGCATAGAGAAACGTAAATGGTTTTTCTGAAAGTGGTTCGGTTTATTTTTAATTCAGCCGATTCTAAATCCATCATAAAACAAAGTTTAATGCGATATATGCTTAAATTCAAATGAAACTAAAAACAATTTTTTCTTAAAGCTATATGGATTTTTGTGTTTTTTAATTTTCAAAATGATTTTTTAAGATTTTTTATGATTTGAAAAATTTGGGGATTAGGTTGATGCAAACATTTTTTTTCAATAATTCAAGGGCTTCAGGCATATTGTAAAATTCCCCGAAAAAATTTCGGGGAATCAATAAGGCTTGTGTTTATGGAAAATGAAATTTTGGTTTTAATTTTTTATAGGGAACCTCTAAAAAATTCAGTTTTTGGAGATGCCCTATATGTTGTTTTTCATGTTCCTTATGGACTCTTTTATGTAGTCGTTGGCTTTTTTGAGTGTTGCAATTGCTGTTACTACACTGTCTGTGTTGTCCTTCATGCCCTGTATTGTGTTCATGAGCTTGATGCTTCCTGAGTTTTGTTCTGATATTGCATCCTTTACGAAAATTTCTTGGGTATTTACCTTGGATGCAAATTCTACAAGTTTTGTCATCTCAGCCTCAGATTGTTCTGCCTTGTTGTATGCAAGATCAATAAGTCCCTTTATCTTGGAAAGAACTTCAGAAATCTGTCTGGCCTCTTCACCTGAATCTTCCGCAAGTTTTCTGATTTCTGCCGCAACGACACTGAATCCTTTGCCTGCTTCTCCTGCATGTGCAGCCTCAATTGCCGCATTCATGGCAAGAAGGTTTGTCTGGCTTGCAATTTCTTCAATGACTTTGCTCATTTCATTAAGTCCGTTTGAGCTTTTTTCAATCTCAGATACAAATTCGCTCAGCTGCTTTATATTCTGCTTGCTTTTTCCGGTGGACTCTTCAAGGGAAACAACTGCACCGTAGTTTTCATCAAGGCTTTTTGCAATTGATGCAATCGACTTCAAGAGCTGCTCTATTTCCTGTGAAGATGTATCTACGCTCGTCTTCATGTTGTTCATTTCTGATATTATTGAGTTTAAGCCCTGTTCACTTTGTTCAAACTGTTCGTATGATTTTTGTGAAACTGTCGATACGGCGCTATCAACTTCATTTTTCCTCTTTTGCTGTTCTGCCCTGAGTTTTAACGTTGCATAGTACTGACAGTTTTCTGGCTTGTTAAGATTATTGAATATGGCTACTGCCATCTGTTCGCATGAGCGATATCCGCATCCACCGCAATTAAGAATGTCATTTTCTGATGTTTTGCCAAGAGTTGTGTAAATTTCTTTTATTTCTGCTTTTGTAGGCTCTTTGATGGTTTTTTTGAAGATTGCGCTGTTGTCTTTGTAGTGTCTGGTGTAAAGTCCAGGTTTCCAGAATGGATCAATAATCTTTTCAAGTTTTTTTATCTTAAAGTAACTGTTGCCCTGGGTGCCGTAGAATGCTTTTCTTGTTTCCTTGCGTTCTTCGACAAATGTTTCCATTTCATCAGTCGTCAAATCTTTTGAAACTGTAGCGGCTCCTCCATTACATCCGTGTGTACAGCTAAGACAATCGATGATTTTTAGGAAAGGTTTGCTTGTTTTTTTTAGGCTTTTTGGAAGATTTGTAAGATATTCTATTACCTGGTCGCCTTCAATTTTCCTTGTCTGCTCAATGATGTCCGGCATGTAGCGTGCTGCAGTTCGCATGAGTCCGCCCGGTGTAGAATAAAGTACAGCGCGTTCTGCTTCAGGATTGTCGTATTTTTCCTTTTTTTGGCTGCTCAGGTTTATCTTGTTTTTTTGAAGCCAGTCATGTATGCTTTTCATCGTTACGTTGTAGTCGCAGGCATTGTTTTCATCGAATTCCCTTTTTTTGGCATAACATGGTGAAATTGCAGCAATCTTGCAGTCACTGTACTGCTTGTAGAAAGTCTTTATCATCTTTGATGTATGGGCCATTGGAGAATCTGCCGGTGCAAGGTACTGCATCAGTTCCGGTCTGTATATTTCGCAGAATGATACGAGGGCAGGGCAAGGCTGTGCTATTGTAAGTTTTGGGTTGTTGTTTTTTATGTACTCGACATATGATTTTGTCGTAAGTTCAGCTCCAAAGCTTACATCGAAAACTGCTTTTACACCGATTGACTTGAGCCATCCGTTAAGTTCCAGATCTTTGCCCCTGAATGTGACTGCGACTGCAGGTGCGACAATTGCAACTATTTTTTTGCCGTCATGCAAGTCTTTCATGAATCTGTCGAAATCGTCAATTCCGAGTCTTGCATTATGAGGACAGCTTTTAACACATCTTCCGCATCCAATACATAAGTCGTGATTGATTTCTACGTGTGTATCTGTAATTTTATTGGCCATTTTTACAGGACATACCGATATGCACTTTTGGCAATGCGTACATTTTTCCGTGTCAATTTTGATAACTGGTGTTAAAGCCATATAAAATGCTCCTTAAGTAAATTTTGTGTATTTCCGATATTGATATTGGGCTTTTCGTATTCGCTAATACCATTATTATAACAAGGTTTTTGGAATTTGGCAAAAGCTTATAGAAAATATTTGTTTTTTTCCATATTATAAACAATTGTAGACATATATTATATAGTCTGCTATACTGTAGCGAAGTGTTTGAACATATTTCAGGGGAAAACTTTGGTTCATAGAAGATATAAAAGATTGGAAAAAAATGCAGTTTCTCGTTTGATGCATGCTTTCGGCGTTTTTGCTGAAAAGACAGCTGATTTTTTTTCCCATGTTATAAAATTTTTTGACGGCAAATTAACCCTTATGGTTGTGCCACATTCTCAAAGCAAGGTTTTAAGCATTCAGACCAATGTGTTTGCCTTGATATTGGGTTTTGTGGTTTTTTGCGGAATTCTTTGCTCTTTTGTATATTTTAACCATAGAAATGCAGTATCCGGGGCTGAAATTTCACGCCTTCGAGAGGAAAATAGGGAAACTCTTGCAAATCTTGATGAACTTCGTGACGAAAACAATAATCTTTTAAAGACTGCAAGACGATTTCAAGCTTCACTTAACATGTCTCTTTCTCTCCTTGGAATCAATCAGAGTACAAATACTTCAAAATCAAATGGCAGAAACAGTGATTTGGCTTCGCTTTTTGATACTCAGGATGTTTCTTCAGGTTCTCTTAAGGAAACTTCAGATATTAGGCAATTAACGTCATATCTTGAAAGTTCTGTTCATCCTGTTGAGCAGATTGGTAAAATGCTTGAAAATCAGGGTGCTCTTTTTTCTGACATTCCTAATGTTTGGCCTGTAAAAAATGGAATAGGTCATATTTCAATGGAATTTGGACAGAATATTCATCCTATTACACAGCAGTGGTATATTCACAAGGGCCTTGATTTCAGTACATGGCGATCAGGAGATCCTGTAATTGCGACGGCAAACGGTCAGGTTGTTACTGTTGGATATGATGCAAGTTTCGGTAACTTTGTAATCATTAAGCATAAACATGGTATTTACACACGATATGCGCATTTGAATTCCGTTAGGGTTCATAAGGGTGATACTGTTTCTCAGAGACAGACCATTGGCACAATCGGAAATACCGGTATCAGTACTGGACCTCATCTTCACTATGAGGTTCATATAGGTTCCGATGTTGTAGATCCTGCAAAATATATTAACGTAAAATAATGGTATTCAACGACGATATTTCTATAAACAGCATTTTAGGACTTGGCTCATCAATAAAAGGTGATGTCAGCGTAAAGGGTTTTGCTAAAGTTGATGGTGACATTGACGGTAATCTTACGGTTACGGGTAACCTTATAATTGGAAAGGATGCCCGCATAAATGGCAATGTAAGTGCAAAATCTGTTACTGTAGGTGGTTTTGTAAAGGGAAATATTGTTGCTCCGGAGTTTATTCATCTTCTTTCTTCAAGCATTGTTCTTGGAAATGTTCAGACAAAGAGAATCCAGGCTGATGAAGATGTAATTCTTAATGGTCATTGTATTTCTGTTCCTTCTCAGGAAATGTACGAGGCATCTGTTTCTCATTGGGAGAATTTTCAGTCTATTTCTTCCTTTAGGAGATAAAATTGGCTGTTGAAGGTGTAGGTCAGAATATATTTCTTCAGGCTGCTCAAATTGCGGCTGGGCAGCAGGCTCAAAAGGCCCAAAAGGATGAGGAATTAAAGAAACCTGATAAGACAAAGCGTAAGCTTTTTGCAAATGCATTTGAAAAATCTCAGAAAGAGATGCAGGTTATGCGGGATGGGTTTCCCAAGGAAATAGCAGGTCTTGATGTTGAGGAAGCTGCCGTTTATTTAAAAGACCAGGCTGATATGGCTGCAGATGTTTTGAAGGAAAAGCAGACTCCTGAAAGTTTTTCTGAATATAGGAAAAAAGTCAGTCAGTTTTTAAAATATGTGCAGAAAAATAATTTCGAGGTAAAGAAAAGGATGCGCAGGGGAGTTTCCAGAAGAGGAAAGGCTATAGACCCGCAGTATCAGATTGTTATCGTGAATAAAAAGCTTGAGGAAATGGCATTGTGGCTTTTGTCGTCGCATAGGACTGCTCTGGATATGCTTGCCCGTGTTGATGAAATCAAAGGAATGCTTGTGGACATAATGGCGAGTTAAGTTAGGAAGATGGAGAAATAGGTTATGGCAGATATTTTTGAGAATGACATATATAAAGAAACGGAAGATCTTTCAGCCCTTGAAGATGGATATGTAAACGACAATGAGGATACAAGCAATTTTGTGTTTCCTGAAAACCTTCATAAAATAAAGCTTGCATATTCTTTCGAAGGATTGTATGCAACAGTCCCTAATAACATTAAGCTTAATCCTGGCGATAAAGTTATTGTTCCTACACGTTATGGTCTTGATATGGGAATTTGCATGGGAAAAGCAAATTCTCCAGTTGGAATAAAACCTGCAGATGTGATTGAAGTTGTTCGCATTGCAACTGAAAACGATGTAAAAAAAGCTGAAAATCTTGTTCAGACAGAAAAGGATGCGTTCAAGACTTTCCGAGAAAAAGTTGAGCACCATCATCTGGACATGAAACTTATTACGGTTCATTTTCTTGTTGGAGAGCCTAAAGCATTGTTTTTCTTTTCAAGTGACAATCGTGTTGACTTCCGTGAGCTTGTTAAGGACCTCGTATCAATTTTCAAAATGCGAATTGAACTTAGGCAGATAGGTGTTCGTGATGAGTCAAGAATTACGGGCGGTCTTGGAGTTTGCGGAAGGCCATATTGCTGTAATTGCATAAGCGATAAGCTTCGTCCTGTAAGCATTCGCATGGCAAAAGACCAAAATTTGAGCTTGAATTCGATGAAGATAAGCGGTCAATGTGGAAGACTTCTTTGCTGCTTGAGTTATGAGTATGACTGGTATTCTGAGGCAAGAAAAAAGTTGCCGTCTGAAGGAATAAGACTTTTTTATGATGGCACGAGTTTCCGCATCACTGAGGTTAATTTCATTACTTCCATGGTTAAGATGCTTGGTGAGGATGGAAGGCTTCTTGAAGTGAATGCAAAAAGATTTGTAAAAGAAAACAACCGATGGAAAATAAACTAGGCAAAATATTGTTTTTATGTTTTTAAAACAGATAAAGGCATCTTTAAAATACTTTGCGGTTTTTAAGGATGCCTTTTATTTTGAATGATTCCTATTTTAGAACAACAACATAACTATCTTCGGCACCAGTGAAAGGCGTTTTGTCATAATCTGCATAGAAATCTGCATTTACAAATCCTGCCTGTTCTGCATATTTTTCAATTTCTTCCGGTAAAAGAGGGTGAACAGGAAAATCATTTAGTATGTTGACTATTTTTCCAGAACTTTTTTCAAGATTCATGTTTATTGCATGCCCATTTGAATCTTTTGGATAGATTTCTGCAAACAATTTGACTCTGAGGCTTTCTCTTATAGGAAGCTGAAACATCATGGAGCAGTCATATTTTTCGAAATTTGCAAGCTGCATTATAAAAACTCCATTTGGTGCGAGAAGTTTTTTTACGTCAGCCATAAGATTTTTTATTTTTTCTTTTTCATGAATAAACATGATTCTGCTGTCAATGATTGATATCACATCATAAAATCCTTTTCCAAGGAATTTTGCCATGTCAGTGTAATCCATATGGAAAAACCTTACTGCCATAAGCTGGCTTCTTCTTCTAAGATTTGCGGTTGCGATAAAGTCATCACATGAATCAATGCCTGTGACATCATGTCCAAGTTTTGAAAGACTGCTTTCAAATAATCCAGAACCACATGAAATTCTTAGATAACGGGCCGGCATCTTGCCTTTTGAGAAGTCTGTAAACAATTTTTTTTGAGCTTCTGTTACTGGAAAAAGCTCGTCATAATATTCTACCAGATTTTTAATTGAATCCATATAATATAGTATAAATCACTTTTTCTATTTTGCAATGTTTATTAATGTTTGAATCCTTAAAAAAAACTGTCTTGTGTTATGTAATGAAACGCATATGGAATGTTTTATTGGAACTTTTAAAATTGCATTTTTCAGATACCAGTGTTTCCTTAGTATGTTTATTTTTGGTCAATATTGCTGTAAAATGGCTGTTATGGTAAAAAGAACTGGACATGCGGATTTGCCGCTTCATGTGGGTACAGTTCCTGCATGGCTTGCAGACAGAATGCGGGATTTGGGAACATTGATTGTGGAATCCCTTTTGATGCAATATGGTAAAAAGGAAGTTTTGAGAAGATTGAGCGATCCTTTGTGGTTTCAGTCATTGGGTGCTGTTCTTGGCATGGATTGGCATTCCAGTGGAATTACCACAAGCGTGATGTATGCTTTGAAGCGTGGAATAAATCCTCATGCAAGGGAATTTGGACTTTGCGTTTGTGGCGGAAGGGGAAAGTATTCAAGAAGGACTCCAGATGAACTTTTGTATCTTGCCGATGCAACAGGACTTGATGGCAACATGCTTGTAAATTCCAGCAAACTTGTTGCCAAAGTTGATTCTACCGCTCTTCAAGATGGATTTCAGCTTTATCAGCATAATTTTGTATTGAGCAATGAAGGGGACTGGACTGTAATTCAGCAGGGAATGAATGGCAGCTTGAAGACTGCAAGAAGATATCATTGGTGTTCCCAGGGACTTAAATCTTTTATAGAAGAACCACATTCTGGCATAACAGGAGAAAATCAGAATTTGATTTTGAATCTTACATCCTGCGATGCTGATCCTACAAGAAATGGAATACTTGCCCTTGTAAATGAAAATCCTGACAGGATAATGAAAGAGGTGAAGCTTATGGTGGATACAAGGGAACTGTCTGCCGCAGCTGAAAGGAGCATTGTCATGCCGTCACATCATGAGGTTCGTGCTGAGGATGTAAACCTTAAGAGGCTTGGTGGTGTTCTTGCAACGGCTTATGCTTCAAATCCCAAGGATTTTGAGTCTCTTCTCCTTACTCCGGGGCTTGGTCCAAGAACCGTTCAATCGCTTACTCTTGTAAGTGAAGTGATAAACGGTACGCCTTCCAGGTTTAAAGATCCTGCAAGATTCAGTTTTGCTCATGGTGGCAAGGATGGACATCCGTTTCCAGTTCCGCTTAAAGTTTATGATGAGAGCATTCGTGTACTTCATGATGCCATAGAAAAGGCAAAGCTTGGTTATAAGGAAAAAAGCGAGTGCATATCACGCCTTCATAAAACTGCTCTTGAAATAGAAAGAAATTGTTCTCCTGTTGCAGATTTTGAGAAAACTCTTGAACATGAATGGAATAATACTGATAAGTGGGGTGGGCGAACTGTCGATAGAAAATATTGATGTGAATCTTGAAATGTCGAAAAGTCATTTCCCATTTTGGACAGATAAAAAAATCCCCAAGAAAATGCATTCCTGGGGAAATTTTCATAAAAATCTTATTGTGCAATGAATGCAAGCACTTTGTCCGGGCATGCTGATATGCATGTTCCGCAAGCTGTACATTTGTCGTAATCTATTGCAGGAATTCCTGAAGATACGTCTATGGCACCTGCTTCACATTTTTTTGCACACATTCCGCATTTAAAGCAACCTGCAGTGCAGTCTTTCCTTATTTGCGGTTTGTTGTCGCTTTTGCATGAACAGAGAGCTATAGGTCCGTTTTTTACCTCAACAAGGTTTAAAAGGTGTTTAGGGCATACTTTTGTACATGCTCCACATGCAACGCATTTTTCCTTGTCAATAACAGGAAGACCGTCATTTCCCATTTTTATGGCATCAAATTTGCAGACTTCCAGACAGTCACCAAATCCTACGCATCCGTATGCACAGAGTTTTGTTCCTCCAACAGCCAAAGATGCGGCCTTGCATGTTTTTACGCCTTCATATATGCCCCTGTCTTGAGCACATTCTTTTGTACCGCGGCATGCAAGGACTGCAATTTTCTTTGCAGAACTTCCTGCACTTCCTCCAAGAATTTTAGCAATTGCTTCGGCACAAGCAGGACCGCCTGCAACACATCCTGAAACCGGTGCTTCTCCTGCAACTACGGCTGCCGCAAATGAGTCACATCCTGCAAATCCACAGCCTCCACAGTTTGCACCTGAAAGGGCATCTCGCACTTCCTGGATTTTGGGATCGACTTTTACTGCAAATATCTTCTTAAAAAGTCCAAGAAGAAGACCAAGCAAGAATCCCACAACAAGTGAAATTATAATTGTATAGATAATTGTGTTCATGTTTTCTCCTTACTTAATAAGACCCTTGAATCCAAGGAATGCAAGTGAAAGCAATCCTGCCGCAATATAGAGTATCGGTGTACCCTCGAAGCTTTTTGGTACTTTTGCAATTTTTATTCTGCTTCTGACGCCACTCATGATGATCATGCTTATTACAAATCCTGCCGCAGTTCCAAGTGCATATACAATGCTCTGAATGTAGTTGTAATCTTTGCTGATGCAGTTGATTGTGACGCCGAGAACCGCACAGTTTGTCGTGATGAGTGCAAGATATACGCCCATTGAGCTGTAAAGGCCTGGTGCTGATTTTTTGAGATAGAATTCCACAAGCTGTACAAGAGAGGCGATTACAAGAATGAAGATGAGCGTCTGTAGGAATTGGAGTCCAAGAGGAATCATGATGAATTTGTACAAAGGCCACGTAACGACAGTTGCAAGCAATATTACAAATGTCGTTGCAAGTCCCATTCCTGTAGCTTTTCCTGTTTCGCTAGTCATTCCGATAAATGGACAGATTGCAAGGTACTGGATGAAGACAACATTATCGACAATTGCTGATTTTATGAATATTTGAAGTAAGTCTGTCATTATTTTTTCTCCTCAGGCATTTTTTTGTTGGCATTCTTTGCCTTGAAAAACTGTGAGAGTGATCCAAGTATTCCGAATACCATGAATCCGCCTGGTGCGCTGTTGAAAATTCCTATTCTGTATTGCTCGGGAATGATTTCTATCTTCAAAGATGTTCCTGCAAGAAGTGTGCCTCCTCCAAGAAGTTCACGGATAAAGGATATCAAAACAAGAACGATTGTGTAACCCAAAGCCATTCCGATTGCGTCCAGAATCGAATTTCCTACATTGTTTTTGGATGCAAAAGATTCAACTCGTCCCATTATGATGCAGTTTACGACTATGAGTGGAAGAAATACTCCAAGTGCGTCAAAAAGTGACGGAACGTATGCCTGTAGGACAAGCTGTACGATTGTCGTAAATGCCGCAATTATTATGATGAAAATAGGAAGCCTTATGGAAGATGGAATTGTCTTTCTGAAGAGGCTTATTACAATTTCACTCATGAGAAGAACAAACATCATGCTCATTCCCATGCCGAAACCGTTAAATATGCTTGTTGTGACTCCGAGAGAGGAACAGAGTCCTATGTTGAGTACAAGAAGTGGATTTTCCTTGAGAAATCCGTTAGTCAATATTTGCATTTGTCTATTCATTATTCTGTTCTCCCAAGAAATTCCTGCATGCTTTTGCAGCTTTCTTCAATCAATGCACCAACTCCACGGCTTGTGATTGTGGAGCCTGATATTGCATCGTAAGTTTCTCCGCATATGAAGCCTTCTTTTGCATTTTTTCCCTCGAACTGAGCTGCAAATGTCTTTCCGTTTGGAAGGATAAATGTGGAATCATTAGCCTTGAGACCAAATCCTGGTGAATCAGAAAGCTCAAGAAAACTTATTCCTGTTACAGTGCTGTCTTTTGAAAGTCCAACCATGAGTGTTGCCTTGTCGTATGTAGGTCCCGTAATCTTTGCCACTGCTCCTGCAATTTCACCGTTTTTCTTTGCTGCATAAAGTGAAAGAATCTTTATGGAAGCATTTGAACTTTGTGCAAAATCTTTTACTTCTTCAAAAGCGTCTGCATCCGGCATAACAGTTTTCATGGCATTGTTTGCCTTTACGATGTTGTTTTTTTCAATCTGAACTGACGTTACGTTATTGACTGCTGCAAGAACTGTGCATGAAATGCATGCATAGATTGAAAGAATCAGGCCAAGTTTAATCATTTCAAGTGCTGAAGATTTTTCTTTCATTTTGAAACCTCCTTTGCATTCTTGATGTCAAAATCCTGTACGAGTTTCTTTGGGGTAGGCTTTCTGTTTCCCTTTTTTCCATATCCATACATTCTTGACGTGAGGTTGTTGAGGAATGGTGTGAGCGTGTTCATTATGAGTATGCTGAACATGACTCCTTCCGGATATCCTCCAAATTTTCTTATCAGGAATGTGATGAGTCCGCATCCTGCACCAAATGCAAGCCTTCCTGGTTTTGTTACCGGTGTTGTCGCATAGTCGGTAACCATGAATGTGGCACCGAAAAGAAGTCCGCCTGTCATGAGCGAAAGAAGCATGTCGTCCCGTGCGATGAGTGTACAGATTGCTACTGTTCCAACCATGCCGAGTGGTGCCCTGAAGTCTATTACCCTTACAAGGGCAAGGAATGCAAACGAAATCAATATGAGCAGAACTGATGTTTCTCCAATGCATCCTGCCATGTTTCCAAAGAAAAGTTCCCTGTAAGTATCGTCACCAACTGAAAAATTTCCTGATTTTATGGAAGAAAGAATTGTTGCTGACGTAATTGCGTCTGTTTGCGGATCAAGCCATGTGGCTCCAAGTGCTGCCGGAAAACTTATGAAAAGAAAAGCTCTTCCCGTAAGTGCTGGATTGAATACATTGCTTCCAATTCCTCCAAAAAGTCCCTTTGCAATGACCATGGCCACGCATGAGCCTAATACAGTCATCCAAATCGGTGTTGTGGACGGAATTACCAGTGCGAGCATGAGGCCTGATACTACGGCACTCAAATTGTTGATTGTTATTTTCTGTTTTGTTGCTTTCTGAAACAAGAATTCAAAAAGAACGCAGCTTATCACTGATGCAAGAATTGTTAGAAGCGCATTAATTCCGAAAAGCATTACGCCGTATACTGCTTCTGGAAGAAGCGAGATTATTACGACAAGCATGATTTTCTGTGTTGTAAGCCCTGCCGAGAAATGAGGACTTGATGATAGATGGAATTTGTTGTCTGCCATTACTTTTTCTCCTGAAGTTTTGCCCTTTCTTTTGCCATCTGTTCACGGACAATTGATTTTCCAATCCTGAACCTCTGGACAAGACGGATGTTTGCAGGACATGCAAATGAACAGCATCCGCACTCAATACAGTCCATGAGGCCGTATTTTTTTGCCTTTGCCGTATTGTCTGCCTTGAGTTCCCTGCACATGAGTACCGGACTTAAATGCATTGGGCATGCATTCATGCAGCTGCCACATGAGATGCAAGGCTCTTCATCCGTAAGATATGTTTCTTCTGCCGTGAGAAATGTAATTCCGCTTGTTCCTTTTGCGACAGGAAAATTGCAAGAAGGCATTGCAAATCCCATCATTGGACCGCCTGAAATTATTTTTACGCATTTGCCTTCCTTTAATGTGAATCCTTTTCCGAGAAGGTCTGAAACCATGGTTCCTACAGGAACTTTGAGATTGCATGGTTTTTCAACGGCTCCTCCTGAAATTGTGAGAGAGCGTTCTATGAGCGGAAGTCCAAGCCTGAAAGCATCACTTATGGCACATACTGTTCCCACATTGCAGATTATGGCACCTGCATCTGCCGGAAGTTTTGCGGAAGGAATTTCAACTCCAAGACATGATTCCACGATGAACTTTTCTGAACCTTGAGGATACTTTGTCTTTACGAGCATTACTTCCATGTCGTCAGCATATCCTTTTTCGGTGATTACCTTTTCAAGAATCGGCTTTATATAGGCCTTGTTGTCTTCAAGCGCAATGATGCCTGCAGCTCCGACAAGATGCAAGACAATTGCAAGTCCGTCAATAACACGTTCTGGTGTTTCCTGCATGGTTCGTTCGTCACAAGTAAGATAAGGTTCACATTCTGCAGCGTTAACGAGAACGTATTCTATATCCTTGTCTTCTGGCGGATTCAGCTTGACGTGTGCAGGAAAACTTGCACCACCCATACCAACGATGCCTGCTTCCTTTATGCGCTTTAGAATCTCGTCTTTTTCGAGTTTGAAAGGGTCAAGGATATCCATGTACTCTGTTCTTTCTGAACCGTCAGATTCTATTATCGCACATGGTACGTACATGTTTCCTGTGACAAGACAGTTTTGTATCTTTTTAACTTTTCCCGCAATGGATGAATGTACGGGGCATGACATGAATTTATCACTTGAAGCAATTTTCTGTCCTTTTGCTACCAAGTCTCCAACCTTTATAAGGCACTCGTTTGGAGCGCCACCCATTGTCAATGGAATTGTTACCGTATTTGTAGAAGGAAAAGCTGATGTTATTGGACATTTATTGCTTAGTTCCTTCATTTCCTTGGGATGAATTCCACCTTTGAAAGTTCGTATTCTCATACTGTTATTATAATGTAAGTTTAATAAAATCACAAATGAAATATGGTTGCCTCTGAAAATTGCAATTATAGAGATGTTCATGTGAAAACACTGAAAGTTTGAAATGTATTTTGTGTTTTTCAGAATGAATTTTCCATTTGACTTCAAAACAAACCTATGGTATTCTATGTACATTGTAAACTATTTAAAAATCTTGAATTGAGGTCTAAATCCAATAGTTTTAGATTTTGTTTGGAGGCTGTGAAACTTCAGTTTTATGGCCACTTAGAAAATGCGAAGCTCAGAATTTTGTGTTTTCGGAATTTTGAATTCGCCGGGGGTTGCAGAAAAATCAGTTTTTATGGTTTTTCAGATGCTCCCTATCACACAATAAGGAAAATACCAATGCAGTTTTTTGATACTCATGCTCACATCGGGCTGATTTACGATGATCCAATAGAGCAATTTCGTGTTATTCAGCAGGCAAAGCAGGCTGGAGTAACCAGAATAATCAGCATAAACAATAATCTCATTGATTTTACAAAGGAATACAGGTTCCTTAAATCTCAAAAGGGAATATATCATGCCGTTGGAGTAGGTCCTTCGGAAGTTATGGCTCCTGGTGATGATTGGATTAAGACGATTGAAGAAAGCGTAAAGCTTCCGAATGTTGTTGCAATAGGTGAGACAGGTCTTGATTATTGCAAGCAGTATGGAAACAAGCGAAGCCAGATTGAACTTTTTATCATGCAGCTTGAACTTGCCCAAAAATACAATCTTCCTGTAATCATACACAACAGGGAGGCTGGCCAGGATATTTTTGAAATACTTCAGGACAGAATGCCTTCTCGCGGTGCAATTTTCCACTGTTATTCAGAGGATGCCGCATTTGCAAAAAAATGTCTTGACGCAAACATGGATGTGTATTTCTCTTTTGCCGGAAATCTTACTTATAGAAATGCCAGAAATCTTCATGAAACTGTTTTAAATCTTCCTTTAGACAGGATACTTCTTGAAACGGAAAGTCCATTCATGATTCCTTCAGAATATAGGGAAAAGAAGAGAACGATGCCTAAGTATCTTCCTTCGACAGCAAATTTCTTGGCAGACATGCTTGATGTGGACATAGAAAAACTTGCAGCCCAGCTTTGGACAAACAGTTGCAAAATATTCGGGCTTCCGGAAGAATAAAATATGCTTTATCATCCCGTTGATATCGGTTCTTTACATCTAGATGGAAATCTCTTTCTTGCTCCAATTGCAGGATACAGTGACAGGGCTTTCAGAAGTCTTTGCGTGGATTGCGGGGCGTCTTTCTGTACTACGGAGATGGTAAGCGGTGAAGCTCTTGTCAGAAAAAATTTAAAAACAGAAGAACTTATGTCGAGGGCACCAAATGAAAAAAGCTATGCGATTCAGATATTTGGCGGAAAGCCTGAGACAATGTATGAAGCCGCCAAAATCGTGCTTTCCAAAACAACTTGTGAATGCATTGACATAAATGGCGGATGTCCTGTTCCCAAAATCATAAAAAGTGGAGCTGGAAGTTGCCTTACAAGAGATCCTGAACTTTTGCATGAAATCGTGAAGGCTGTAAAAAAAGGTGTTGCGGATTATTGTTCTGAACATCCTGAGCGAAAAATTACGCCTGTAACGATTAAGATTCGAAACGGTTGGGACTCTTCCCACATGACATGGAAAGAAAATGCGGATGCCGCAATAGATGCCGGTGCCGATGCAATTACACTTCATTCGAGAACGCGTGCTCAAGGATATGAAGGTAAGGCTGACTGGAAAATCCAAAAAGAATTTGTTGATTATGTTGCAAAAAGAATTCCCGTATTTGGAAGTGGAGATGCGTTTACGCCTGAAACTGCAAAGCAAATGATAGAAGAAACTGGTGTGGATGCTGTCATGTTTGCCCGTGGTGCAATGGGAGATCCTTTTCTTTTTACGAGGACAATTCAATATTTCAAGACCGGAGCGTATGAAAAGGAAAGTCTGAGTGAACGTATTGAAGCTGGTTTTCGTGAACTGGACATAAACATTCAGGATAAAGGTGAGAAAGCTGCATGTCTTTTGATGAGAAAAAAGTTTTGTGCGTATTCTAGTGGCATAAAAGGGGGCGCTAAACTTAGAATGCAGCTTGTGGAAGCTTCTACGGTTGATGATTACAGAAAAATCTTTTATAATTTAGAATGTAAGATGTCAGGAAATATGCCGATATAGAATTGGGATTGTAAGTTTTTTTTTAACTACGACAACATTGAATAGAAGCACAGAGGGCATGCGCATATATGAGTTTTATACAAAAAATTTCGGAATTTTTTCAGTCGCTATTTTCTCCAAATTCGCCTGAAGCTCTACAGCGGGCAACAGTAAAAAGAATTGAAGCCGAATTGAAAAATCTTGCGCCTTCATTAATAAAAGGTGGCTTGATTCAACCTGAGTTTGCAGTGGCCCTTAAAATGCTTTATGAGAATACGACTCCGATATTTTCAATCTTGTCACAATCGTTTTGTTCTCCAAATCTTGATGTTTCAAGGCACTATGAGGAACAGCTTCTTCTTACGGGATTTGATGAGGAGACGATGGAAATACTTGAAAGTCTTTCTTATGAAAACAGAAAGATTGGTGCAATGGAAGCAGAAATTCCAATGAAATATTTTGACACTGAGCACAGAAAACTTGAAAAAGTTCTTCGTATTCTTTACTCACCACACTTTGAAAAAATAGAAGGTACTCTTAATAAAGTTGTTCAGCTTAATGATATTTGTAAATTCAGCTATGTGACAATGCTTAAGCTTTTTGATAACAATTTTTCTGGAGCGAAAGAATATGAGCCTGATTTCCAGGCTATTCCTGCAGATCTTTTGGAATCATCACTTTTGGATTTTTACTATGTCATTACGGAAGTGGACATGACTGTGTCTCTTTACAAGGCTGTACTTGCACTGTATAAGCTTCAGAATGGAGGTACGATACAGGAGCGTGATGCACTTTCCCTTAAAGAAAATTTTAAGAAAATACAGAGCCTTTGCAAGCATTATTTTACAAAATCCATACTGATGCAAATGATTAGGCTTTCAAAAAAAGATGCTGAGCTTATTCCTGAAAAAGCTTTGTACAATACGAATTTCAGAAAAAAGTATGCTGATTTCATAGAAACGAAATTCCGTGTTGATGAGTCAAGACTTAAAACAGAAATTCAGGATGCAACGATTGGAAAGGAAATTGCAAAGATTTTTGAAGGATACACACTTGACCCTGTTGTTGGATACAGCAAGGAACTTGACAGCCAGCTCAAGCAAAGCACATCGGTGTCATTCTTGTGGATTCTTCCTATGCAGATTCTTAAAAACTTCATAAAATTCTATTTTGAACCTCATATAAAACAGCTTTTCAATGACATTGTAATAGAAGGATTTTTCAATAATCCTACGTATAAATCAGAATTTTCTGCAATAATATTTTCTTGCAACGAATCTATGGACAGAATTGCTGCATTTGAGCGAAAATTTCAGCGCGGCCAGCCTTTTGACGAGGCAAATATAACGTCCCTGATAAAAGACAGTCATAAAGATTCTGGATTTGAGAATACTCTTAAAGATCTTATTGAAAAAATCAATAAAGAAGCAAAAGACATTATTCATGCTGAGACTTCTTGTGTTTTCCAACTTTATAAAAAAATCAACGATGTTATTTTGGAATCAAAAAAACCTAGTTCAGAGGTAATTACAAATCTCAAGGTGCTTTTGATATCTTCCAGAAACAAGGGAAATTCTGAAGTTATGGAAAATCAGAACGGTCAGTGGAAGACATTCCTTGAAATCATGAAAAATTATGTAATAATAGGAAAATTGGAGAAAAAATAATGTTTGATTTAAAATCGTCTTCAAAAGCCTCTGGTGTTTCTCTCCAAAAACTTTCAAAAAAAGAGCTTATTGAATATAATGCAAATAAAGTTGCAGAATACGAAAAAGAAATATACGACCTTAAGCAGCTGATAGAAATATCCCGTTCGTTTTGTAAAAATTTTGAATTGAATTCTCTTATTGAATCCATACTTTACATTGCTATGGCGCAGATGCGTGTTTTGGGAGCTGGTGTTTTTGTTCTTCATTCATTTGACAGTACATCTTTCAAGCTTGCAAACAATTATTCTGGACTTAATGTTGATAAGTCTATGGAATACAAGATACCGATATCATCACCTCTTGTCGATTATCTGGTTGGAAACGGTGCTACATATTCTTTGGACAGAATCAAGAGTGAGCTTCCTGATTGCGAGGATATTGGCGTAATTGAATCTTTGCATCCATCTCTTGTTGTTCCCCTCAAACTTAAGAACAGGCTTATCGGAATCATTTTGATGGGTGAAAGAATTCAGCTTGATGAACTTAGCGTGGAATATGATGATTATGAATTGAATGAAATTGCGACGATAGCTTCACTTGCGTCCGTTGCCCTTCATAATGCATCTTTGGTGGAACAGTCTTCTACCGACATGATGACAAAACTTAAGCTCAAGTTTTTTTTCTTCAATTATCTGGAGCTTAAACTTGATATTGCCCTTGCACAGAATAGGGTTCTTTCCGTCATGATGTTTGACATAGATTTTTTTAAGAAATTTAATGACACATATGGACATTCTTGCGGTGATTACGTTCTTCAGACCGTTGCACAGCTCATAAGGGATAATATACGTGAAGGCGACATGGCATCGAGATATGGAGGAGAAGAGTTTACCGTAATGCTGTGCGATGCTACTGAAACTGATGCATATTATGTAGCTGAAAGGATAAGGAAAAACATTGAATCATATGATTTTGTTTTTGAAGGAAATCGTATGCATGTTACTATTTCTGGAGGAATTTCTACGTTCAGTCTTGAGAATAATCCTATAAGGTCACCTAAAGATCTTGTTTGCCAGGCAGATGAGGCATTGTATATTTCCAAAAATAATGGAAGAAATCAAATTACAATTCTAAAGCACGAAAAGCAGAGCGTATGAATATAATCAGAAGACCTTTTAGGTATTCATATTTTAATGTTACTCTTTCTCTCATTTTGATTAATGTATTTGTTTATTTCATTACGTTTCTTTTCCCTGAACTTAAATTCTATCTTGGATTTTCTTATGTAGGCTTTAAGTACAGATATTTTTGGCAGATGGTTACGTATCTTTTTGTTCATGGCGGAACTACACATCTTCTTTTTAACATGATTGCGCTGCTTTGCTTCGGAATTCAAGTTGAAAAAGCAATGGGATCAAAAGAATTTTTGCTTTTTTACTTAATATGTGGCGTTTTAGACGGATTTTTTTCTATTATGATATATACTTATTTAGGAGTGACAGTTTTTTTAATCGGTGCGAGCGGTGCAATATATGCAATTCTTCTTGCCTATGCCGTTATCTTTCCTCGAAATGTAGTTTACATTTGGGGAATAATTCCAGTTGTGTCACCACTTTTAGTGTTTATATATGGAATTATTGAGATTTTCAGTCAGGTAACAGGACATCAGGGAGTAGCCCATTTGACACATTTATTTGGGCTTATTATTGCATATTTCTACTTTGTTGTTCGAATGGGAATAAACCCTGTACGCGTATGGAAAGACTCTTATCGCTAAGAAAGAAAATTTTTGTCCTCACAATTGCCCTTTCCTGTATTGTAAAGGTTTTCTGCCAACATCCCACCCAGGCAGAATTGCTCAAAGTGCAGGTCTGGGCAAATATTGATGAATTTCCAGGCATTATTGATGATTCTGATGAAATTGCAGAAAAGGAAAGTGTTTCTGATGAAGATAGCCCAAAGGATGATTTCAATAAAATTTTTGGCTATTCAATAGAACAGACTAAGAAAATTGCTCCATATTTGATTGGAGGAATGATAAATGGATGGACTTTCGATTATACGCCTTCTGACAAAATGAGAAATGTCAAGGAGTTTTGGGAATTTGCGGATGTAAGGGAGTTTAACCGCAAGATTAACAAAATTGAATATAAAAATCCTGTATTTAAGGATGAAAAGATTATTTGTTGGGCGTATTGCGAGAGAACTGAGCAACAAAAACTGGAGTATAAAAGCTGGAATTCTATTGTTCATCCGCGTGTAAAGGGAACTGGAGCTGCTTCTGTTCAAAAGGGATTTGATGGCATAAAGGAGGCATGCAGTCTTGCTGCAAAATCCGCAGTTAGGGAATACTGGCGGCTGCATGATAAAAACAAACCAAAGGAGATAACTGGCTCTTTGCTTTTAATCAAAGAACCAAGAATCTATATAAAAAATGGTCAATATGTTGTTGACCTTGATTTTTTCCTAAAAACTGATAGAATAGTATCATATGTGTATTATTGATACTAATTAAGGAGGTATCAGATGAAAAAGTTATTTGCACTTGTTGCAATTGCAATGTTGTTTATTGGAAGTGCTGTTGCCCAGGAGTCGGCTTCTGCAGGTGTTACAGACATTGAGGCAATTCCAAGCAACCAGGATTCTTCGACACAGCTCATTACTGTTGAAGATAAGTATCCTGAACTTCATCCAAAGGCAAAGGAACTTTCTCTTAGACTTGAATATACACCACTTACAGGAGAAGTAAAATTCTTCTATACTTGTACCCAGTCAAGTTTTGAAGTTGGTGAGGCAATGAATGTTGCAATGGCTGTTTATGATGACTTTGGTGTTGAGCATGGTTACAAACATAAGCGCTATTTTGCAAAAGACAAGAAAAAGTACATTAAGGATGAACGTAAGGTAAGAATGGTTGAATATTCTTCTTATGTAATCTTTACAAAATAACAGATTTTAAAATCTGTAAAATTTTAGACAAAGATTGTACTGTTTTCAACAACTCTTAAGGTTGAGGTAAATCTCAATCCTGCTGCTGGAATATAAAAATTTCAGCAGTTGTTGTTTTACAGATAATCTTTTTTAGGAAAAAATAAAAAATGGACACAAAATCAATTATTAAAAACCTTCATCCGCTTGAAATCAAGGTTTTATTGAAGTATTCAGACAGTGATGAACTGACATCCGAAAAGTTGCAGAAAGATTTGAATTACAAAGAGGGTCATGCAAATCAGGCATTTAGCTGGCTTTCAGGAAAAGAGCTTCTGAAAGAAGTAAGTCGTATCCCTCATACATTTTTTGAGCTCTCAGATTTTGGCCGCAAAGTTTTGAACGAAGGTTTTGCTGAAGAGAAAATCATTAATTATTTGAAAGAAAACGGTCCTAAGACATTGCCTGAAATAGCAAATGCACTTGGACTTGAAAATAAAGACGTAGGTTCTGCATTTGGTTCTTTGAGCAAGGATAAAGTCTGTTCCATGAATGCTGAAAAAAAGGCTGAATATGCAGGTTCTCCTCTTCCTGAGCGTTTTGTTGTTGCAAAGGCAATAATTGAAAAAGCTTCAAAAAAAGAAGGAAGTATTCTAGAATCTACAGAACTTGATGCCAAGGAAAGTGAGATAATGCAGACTCTCACAAAGAAACGTGGAATTTCAGAAACACCTTTCAAGACTATAGAAAGGGAAACTGTTACTTTCAAGCTTCTTCCTTGTGCCCGTGAAGTTGTTGAGGAGCTTAAAAAGGCCGGAATTACAGGAAATGAGATTGGTGAAATAACACCTCAGCTTCTTGCTTCTGGCGATTGGAAAAACGGTACATTCCGTGGATATAACATTGCAATTCCTCCTGCTCGAATTATACCGGGACGCACAAATCCTTACGTACAGTTCCTTGAATCTGTAAAAGACAAGCTTTGTTCTCTTGGGTTCCAGGAATTTGACGGTCCTCTCGTAGAGACTGAATTCTGGAATGGAGATGCACTTTTTATGCCTCAGTTCCATGCTGCCCGTGACATTCATGATGTATACAGATTAAAGTATCCTACACATGCAAAGTCTATTGAAGAGCCATATCTTTCAAATGTTGCCGCAGTACACAGAAACGGTGGCAATACAGGAAGCCGTGGATGGAATTATAATTTTGACAATGAGTTTACCCGTCGTCTCATAATGCGTTCACAGGGAACTGTTCTTTCTGCCCATCAGCTTCACAAAGCTCAGATTCCGGGAAAATATTTCGGAATTGCACGATGCTTTAGATACGACAAGGTTGATGCAACACATCTTTCTGATTTCTACCAGACAGAAGGCATTATTCTTGGTGAGGATGTAAACTTGAAGACTCTCCTTGGAATGCTTGAGATGTTTGCAAAGGAAATTGCTGGTGCAGAAGAAGTTAAATATGTGCCTGGATATTTCCCATTTACGGAACCTTCTATTGAAGTTCATATTAAGCATCCAAAACTCGGATGGTTTGAGCTTGGCGGTTCCGGTATTTTCCGCCCTGAAGTTACAAAGGCCATGGGAATTGATGTGCCTGTTCTTGCTTGGGGTATTGGTATTGACCGTATGGCTCTTATGGCTCTTGGCCTTAACGATCTTCGCGAGCTTTTCTGTGAGGATATTGAGCGCGTAAGACTCAGAAAGGCAAAGTTCTAGGAAAAAAGGAAATGCTTTGGACAAGCGTTGTTTGATTAAAGTGAAATTGATCGACGCTTGTCTGCAAATGGACTTGAGCCTTGCTTTATGGCTATTTGCTTTATCCAAGATTTATGCTGATTTTTCCTATGGAACAAATTTGTGTTTGTCTTGGAATTGGTTTTGCATTTCCTTCAAAAATACAGGGAATAGATGAAAAACGACGATGGCATTCTTTCGGAAATTTTACCGTTCTTGCAGGACTTGTTCCCTGTCATTTCAAACAGGCCGCTTTTGACAAATGTGTTGAAGATTCTTTTGGTGGCTGTCGGCTCCGTTCTGTTCATTTTCCTTGCAATTTTTATCACCTTCCATTTAATTGAAAAAAACAATGCAAAAAAATATCTTAGAAGCATTCAGATTTTTAAGGACATTGAATCTTCGGATTTCCAGCCAGAAATGAAAGATAAGCTTTTTAGGCTTCTGGAACGATGTGTCATACTCGGAGCAAGAATTGATTTTCATACTGGGCGAAAAAACAATTCCAGAATGGTCAGCAAAATTGTTTATGATATTGCAAAGATAAGAGAAAATTCACTGCTTGAAAGTGTTCTGAAAGCTTGTTCCGCAATGGTTTATGATGCTGGTTTTCTTTCAATGAATCCTTTTATGTTCAGGGCTGAAATTTTGTCTGCAAAGGAAAAGAATCTTTTAAAAAAGCATATTATGTATTCGGAAGATTATTTTGATTTTATTCCAGCAGAATATCTTGATATTTTTCGCGACGCTGCAATGTTTCATCATGAAAATTATAACGGGTCTGGTTATCCGGAAGGTCTTTTTGAAAAGGATATCCCTGAAACTCCAAGAATCATTCGTATTGTGGAAAGTTATGTTTCTCTTACTTCAAAGCGAAGTTATCATAAACCCATGAATCAAAAAAAAGCACTTTCTGAGATTTACGGCAATTCTCAGTTTTATGACATGCAGATTTTTGATTGCATGAAAAAAGTGATATAGGGTTCCCTACAATCTTTTTAAACTTGATGGTCCAAGAGTAGCTTTAAAAATTACTTTTTAGAGATGCCCTTAAGTGTGATTTTGTAAACTTGAAGGCTTTCGTTGAGCGATTAGTTTTCTTCTTTCCTGGATTTAAGTATTTTGTTCATTTTCTCTGCAAGATTTGAATCCTTTATGTAGTATGACATTGTGACTATGATATAGACAAGTACGATTGTTGCTTCAAGTCCAATTATTGATTTTGTGCTGTTTTTATTGAACCATTCCAGATGATATCCTGCAAGCATTACTGTAGCATTTATGATTGCAAAATATATTATGTTGGCCGCAAGAAGTTTCATCTTTGAAAATGTATCTTGAAACATGAAAGGGATTCTCAAAACCGCATAAAAAAGTGAGAGTCCAAGCACTGTGATTAGATATGATGTTTCCAGGCAGGTTCTTGCTCCCCAGAAAAATTCTATGTAGATTGTTGAAAATAGAAAAATCATGGATGCTATTTTTGAAAATCCGTCAAAAACAAATGCAAAAATTTTTTTCATTTATATCTCCTATAAGCCTAGCATGCTTTTTAAAACAGGTACATACATTCTTGAAATAATCACCTTGCATTCATTTTTTAATATTGCTTCAAATCGGCTTCCGAATGCCGGTGTCAGACTTTCTACTTTATTCAGGTTGAGTATGGTGGACTTGTTTGCCCTCAGAAAATTTTTTCGTGGAAGAATCTCTTCGAGCTTGTACAGTTTTTCCTTTGATTCATAAACATTTTGTTCCGTATATGCAAAAACCCTGTCATCAACGGATTCAAAATAAAATACATCATTTTGGTCAATGAGAACTATTTTTTCATCTTTATACAAAACCATTTTGTCTTTGCCAGACTTCATTGCGTTCAATAGTTTTACAACATTGTCGTCGAGTGTTGAACACCTTACGATTATTTCATCTTCTTCGCCAGGAATGCTGTCAAGAATTGTTATTTTCAAAAGTTTGCTCCAAAAATCATTTTAAATTTCATTTTGTCATTATGCAACATAAATGCTGCAAAAAATGAAATTTATTGAATTTCGATATCTTTTTCATTCCAAATTTTTTCTGCCTTCTTAAGGTAAATGTGTGCGCTTGTGTCATTTTCTGCTGACATGCAACTTTCATAAGCACAGGCATACATGTGGGCAAGAAATTTTCTCTGTTCCGGCAAAAGATTTTCTTCATTGAATATTCCGTTAAGAATTTCAAGACATCTTTCGTAATCTTTTACGGCTGCGGATGCTTTGCCAAATATCACATCCGGTACGGCAGAACTTACCGATGCCCTGTTCAAGAGTACGTCAAGTTCCTGCATGGTTCCCCTTGAAATTTCTACGGCTTTGTCAAGATATTTGTAAGATTCGTTTACAAGTTTTAATGCCTTGAAAGCTGATGATTTTCCAGCTCTGGATGCAAGACATGAACCATAATATGCAAGTGCGATTGCGTTTTCAGGATTTTCATGGATGATGTTTTTTAATTTTGATTCTGCATCTTCCATTTTTCCTTCCGTAAATTCTTTTACTGCAAGATTCAGTTTTTCATCATCATATTCTGGAATTGTATTTTCAATGCTGCATGCAGATTTTATTTCTTTTATTATTCTGTCGTCGATTTTTTGTGGAGTTCCTTTCATGTCTGCCACAATCGGAATTAATATTGATTTTCCGCTTTCATTTGTGCGATATGAGTTTAGTTGAATTTTCTGGCTTTGGGCTGATGAAGAATCGTCCAGAATGTCAAAAATACCAGGGCCTTCTGAAACTTTCTGAAAGCCTCCTTCGTGACATTTTGAAAGTATGCCTGTGAGCACGTAATGGTATGTTTTTTTTGAACTGTAGATTTTATGCATTTCTTTTTTTTCAAGAGGTATTCTTATTGTTATTTTTTTTCCGTTTTCAAGATTGCATATCTGGACTTTTTCAATTTCTTTTTTGTCGGAACCGTAGATTTTTCCGCTTTTATCAAAAATCCAGATTGCGTAGTCCCATGGATGTTCGTCCGTAAAAGTGCAGTTTGTCTCATCATTAAAAAGAGGTGTCGTCGAGCCTTGCCTGTTTCCGTCTGCATCAATATAAATCATGATGTTCCGTAAGTCGTCAGGTGATGAAATGTATTCAAGTGAAAGCTGCCAGTATTCATGAAAAGTCTGCCATCTTGCATTATATACAGGCTTGTGGACTTTGTATCTGACAAGATCGAGCGAACCTTTTTTTGCAAAAGTGTTTTCCGGATATTCAAGATTTCCGATTCCGTTGTCATCTTCTGCATCATCAAAAATGTCTGCGGCCAATTCTCCTCCTGTCATTGAAGAATCGATTTTAAGGTGACATGTTCTTGTAATCCATTTTCCCATGGTGTCTCCGCCTATGAATGAGAATGGGATTCCAATCAAACATGCGAGTAAAACTGCAGATGCAAAGAAATAGTATGATGCTTTTTTCATATATGCTCCTTCTTGATGTCTGTTTGTAAAATTAGAATCCGAAGTTTCTGAAGATTTCTTCCAATATCAGGTCTATTGATTTTGTCGCAAAACTTCCTGACATTATGACTCCGAAAGAAAATGATGCAAATCTGAAAATTAATGCGGGATCGAGAAGTTTGTGAATTGATTTTTCAAATGCATTTTTTGCTTCTGGTTTTTCGCATATGTGCATAAAGCGAAAATCATATGATATTGCTTTTTCTTCGCATATGTTTACGCATTCTCCGCATTTTGCACATGTAAGTTCTGGTGTTCCCTTTTTATCCAATATTGTTTTTTCATCAAGCGCTCCGAATGGACATGTGTTTACGCATTTCATGCATCTTTTGCATTTGCTTGTGTCTATTTTCATCCGAAACATGCTGAATCTGTCTGTAATGGAAGCCAATGCCCCAAACGGGCAAAGTGTTGAACATTGTGTTCTTTTTTTTGTAAGAATCGGGAATATGATTACGAGTGCAAGGAAAAGGCCTATGAATATGATGGCTGAAATAAGTGTTGGAATTGATGTTATTGGCGAAAATTCCGTTACGAGCTTGAATGGGCAGAACCACTCGCAATATGCTGCGGATAATGTTCCAAGCGATACTAGTATTATGAATGCAAAAAATCCAAATTGAAATTCCCGGATTTCTTTGTTTTTTGAAATGATGTTGAGTCTTCTTTTTTTTGCGACATGTGTCATTCCTTCTTCCCATCCACCGTAAAAGCATACCCATCCGCACCATCCTCTTCCAATTGTAATTGACATCGTTAGCCAAATGACAAGCATGTTTGCAACTGCTGCATAATGTCCTGTAAGTCTTGCTGGAAAAATTATGTTTTTTGTAATTGCAAGGGGCAATAGAATTTGTGGAATTACAATGTGGCAAAACGGAAGTTCTGCATTTGACATGGCACTGTCTGTAATTGCCATGCTTCCTCTTTCTGCATAAAGGTCTTTTATGAATGATATGCAAAAAAGAATTGCGAATGTGCTTTGAAATATTCTTCTGTATTTTACTCCGCTGCCTTTTTTCTTTTGCTCAGCAAATGTCATTTTTGCAAAAAGATATATGAGAAATAGTGCATAAATCAGAGAGCCTTTTGTAAAATTCATCTGTTGTATGGGAACAAAAAATGTAATGACTGCTGCCATAAGAAGTAAGATGAATATTGATATCAATGTGTTTGCCGTACGCTCTTTTTTTTGATTAATCATTTGTTTGCCTCCGAGTTTTGTTGATTTTGCAAGCTTTGGATGTCAGTTGAAAAATAAAGGTAAAATCCCAAGGAATAAGGTGAAATATATGCCTGCCAGAAATTGAGAGATTCGTGCGATGGATTTTAGGATTCCAAATTTTTTTGATGCGAATGGTATGCCTAGAAGTGGCAGAAAAAAGGGAAGGGAACCTGCGTAAAAGGCTATGAGATAAAATTTGCCTTCCATGCCGCCGGGGTTGAATGCTGAGCGAACGATTGCAGTCCAAAGCGGTGGACATAAATGTAATCCTGTAGAAAAACCTGTAAAGACTGCCGTAACCCAATCATTGGCAAATTTTTTGATTTTTTTGCATTTGCAACCGTTTTTGTGCCACGGAAAGCGTGTCCCGAGTGAATTAAGCAAAAGTGCTGTTCCTGAGAAAAGGTATGCAAAAACTGACAGATGCCGGGCTATGACTGGGTTGAAAACTTTATCCGCAAACAATCCTGTCATGCCGAGTGCCGTACCCAGTATAAAATACATGGCAAGCCTTGCCGTTAGAAAAATTCCTGTAAGGTAAGCATTGTTTTTAAAATCGATTTTATCTGCACCAAACAGGAAAGGAATGAGAACTGGGCCGCAATACATCGTGCAATAAGTTCCTGTTGATAGACCTAGAATAAACGCTTCAATAAGCAATTTCATGGTTTGATACCTCTGGAATGAGATTTGGGGTTGTCTAAAATATTTAGAATCTTAAAAGATGATAATCTATATTTTTTGTATGCGGAATATGATTTTGGGTGAGTTGCAGTTTGTAGAGTGTAAAATGCAAATTAGAAGGGTAAAAAATGATTTCTGAATGTGGAAGTCTTTGTGAAATGCATCTTGTTTTATATTTTGATTGGAAAAATTGTTTGAATGTGAAATGAAAATCTTAAATTGTAAGTTAAGATTCGGGTAAAGCGGATTCGAACCGCTGACCTCTACGTCCCGAACGTAGCGCACTACCAGCTGTGCAATTACCCGTTAATATTCACGTATTATATATTAATTTATTATTTTTTTCTATAGGGAAAAGTCTTTTTTTTAATAAAAACTATATAGTGATTTTTTTCTTTGCTTGATAGGCGTGATTGTGGAAAGCTTTGTATGTAATTTTTTCATCTTTTTTTCAAAAACCACCCTTAAACGTGACGTTTTTAATTTTTTTTCGATAACAATAATACAGGAGGTTTTATGGCAGAAAAAGATATTTCTGAAAAAACACTTGAATCGTACAACGACGTATTTGCAGACATCGTGAACGGACTGCTTTTCAGGGGCGAACAAATCGTCAGGGAAGACGAACTTGAGGCGGAGTCAGAGCATGCAATGTACAAGGCGGACGGAAAGCTTCATGAGATGGAAAGGGATGTCGCGAAATACTGGAAAAACGGGAAAATAAGGATTGCTCTTTTCGGTAAGTCGGAGGCCAAGCGGTCTTAGGAAGACAAATCCTTGATGCAACTCCTTGGCTCACAGAACGACTTGGCTACGACCCGACTTCAGAGCATGCATTGTACAAGGCGGACGGAAAGCTTCATGAGATGGAAAGGGATGTCGCGAAATACTGGAAAAACGGGAAAATAAGGATTGCTCTTTTCGGT
>JAZQMW010000033.1:0-11143 GCA_045627025.1 Treponema sp.
CTCATTTTATCTTTGTGCCTGTCCAAAAAAGATTTTACCCATTCAGGATTTACCTTTGAATAATCTCTTAGACTCCAGCCGATAGCTTTGTTGATGAAAAATTCATCACTACCAAGATTGTTGCAGACTATTTTTTCCAAGAGTTCAGTATTTGTATTTTCCTTGAATTCCTGCTGACAGTCGATTGCTGTGCGTCTGAGCCACATGTTGTCCGAAACAGACCATTCGAGCATTGTATTTTCATAAGATGGATTTTTCTGAACAAGAATGCCAACGAATGCATCAATCGTGTCGACTGTTTCCCACCATGATTTTTCAATTATGAGTGTCTTGAGTTTTTCAAGATCTTCCACTTTCAAATCTTTTTTTCGCATACCGATATGTTCGAGGGCTACGTATTGGGCTTCACGAAAATCTTTTTGCCAGCATAAATTTACGAAATCCCAGTCAAGGTTTTTTACGTTTTTAAGATAGGGCTTCATTATCGTTTTTAGAATCGGTTTTTTAATGCCTAGAAATTTAAACTTATTCTGCATGTAATCGCCCATTTTTTTTGATTCCAAACTGTCGCCCATGCGTTCCATTTCGCTAAAAAGTTCATCGTACCACATTAAATCATTTATCCTTGTTTGAAAGTATTGCGTATTATGTAAAGTATCTCGCATCTCAATTTGTGCATATGGCATGTTTTTTATGCATTTGTTATTTGCCGGGAAACTTGTTTGCTTTATGAATCCTTTTCAAGACTTTCAACCCATGCCTGCATGAGAATTCCGAATGCGACTCCCACATTTAAAGATGCCTTCAGTCCTTTCATGGGAATCGTAACGCGGCCGTATGTAGCCCGTTTAAGTGCCTCAGGACTTACGCCAAGCTCTTCCGAACCGATGATAACGATGCCTTCTTTCGGAAACTTGAATTCATTTATTGGTGTGCCGCCTGTCTCAAGCACGAATACGGGAACGTCTTCTGGAAGCTCTTCAAGCGAACATCGTGTAAATCCAAGCGTTTCTATGCATCCCATTCCGCTTCTTATGGCTTTTGCCTGATTTGGATCCGTACACTGGGGTGATATGTATACCTTTTCGGCTCCCATTGCCTCTGCTGTTCTGAAAACGGAACCTATGTTGAAAGGTGAGCGTAAATCTTCCGCATAAACGGCAACTCCCTTGAAGAAATTTCTTTTTTCAACAGTAAGTTTTTCGCTTGCATGTGGTGCAATTACCAAATCCCATTCAGCAGGAAAAGTTCCAATCAAAGCAAGAAGTGCGTTTCTTGCCACATTGCAAAGTCTTCTTTCGTCAAATGGAGATGCTGATAAAAGCTTTTCTATTTCCTTGTGGGCATCTTCAGGCAACTGGGGATCTTCAAGTACAATTTTAGAAACTGCCTTTGTATAGTCTTCCCTGGACATGCGTTTGAAATTGTATTCCATGCCTTTTTCGGCAATTCCTGCAATGTCACGTTCAAGCTCTCCAAATGTAAGGGCAAGCTTGCGTCTCTTTTGACCAGGTGCGAGTTGATAGAGTTTGTCTGGATCTATCATTTTTAGAATGCCTTCTTTACCATTTCAAAAAGATTGTCCGTCGTCATGCTGCGAGGAAGTGAGTTTATGAGCTCAAGTTCGCCTGCATCTTCTATGGCAAGTGAAAGCTGCTCTATTGTGAGAGAAA
Source organism: Treponema sp. (assembly GCA_045627025.1). GTDB lineage: Bacteria > Spirochaetota > Spirochaetia > Treponematales > Treponemataceae > Treponema_D. The sequence goes on from JAZQMW010000033.1 coordinate 1,674, forward strand.
GCTCTTTAAGCCTTGCAGGAACATTTACTTTTGCAATTTTTTGCCTTACATATTCTACAAGTGCCGTACATGCTTCTTCTTGTGTCATTTCTGCTGTTGCTGCCCTGAGTATTTTTGAAAGTTTTGCAATTTTGTCTGCACGGAATGAAATTGCATCTTCAATGATGTGTGGCAAAAGTACTACCGTTACAAGAGAACGTGAAATTCTATAGCGTGCGCAAACTGCATTTGAAATAAGGTTGCATACACCAAGCGAACTTAATGCAGCGCCAAGAGATGCCATGCATCCGCCCTGTGCAAGAAGAACTTCTTTTGGTGTCGTGATTGAAAGAGAATCCACTCCATCGAGACCGTATCCCAAAAGCTCCACTGATTTTTCGATAATCATGTCACTGAAGAAATTTGACTTTTGGCTTAAATATCCTTCAATTGCAAATGCAAGCGATTCTATGGCCATTGATTCGATTTGTTTGTCTGTAAGCGACGTCTGAAGGTTTGGATCCCAAAGAATAAGTCTGCAAAGACCGTTCTGTGTTTTTAGAAGCTTTATTTTTGATGTGCGGGAATCTGTGATTGGTGCATAATCCGTAAAAAGAAATCCATCCCTGTTTGTAGAAGGAAGACAGATTAAAGGCAACGACTTGTTGCTTGGAATTCCTGTATCAAGATAGTCATAAAGACCTTTTTTTTCATAATAGATGGAGCTTACTGCTTTTGCGATTGAAAGAATTCTTCCTCCTCCAATTGCAATGATTCCTTCAACTCGTGCATCACGGGCAAGCTTTAAAATCGGTTCAAGAATTTCTGTCGTTGAGTCTTGGATTTCATCATAAATAAAAAAATCAACTCCATGATCCTTTAGATTCTGCGTAATTTTATCTGCAATTCCTTTTTCTTTCAGTATCGGATCCATAAGGAGCATGTATTTACTGCCGTAATCTAATGCATACTGACCAAGTCTTGTCGATGTGTATGATCCAAGTACAATGTTTGGTGAAATTCTGAAAATAAAATCTGCCATATAAATGCTCCTGTAAAAAAAAAAGAGCGGAAACAATTCCGCCCTAATTTATCCCCTGACTTGTCTACGGAATTAAAGACCGTAAGCACTAAGAATTTTGTCTGCCGTTGCAGCAATTCTTGATTCGCTGAAGTAATTTGGATCTTGAATCTTTAACTTCACCTTTTCAACAATGTCTGCACGTACATCAGGTGTTTCTTCCGCAACTTTGTCCATGAACAATGCCTCTGCCATGGCTTTTGCTTCGTCTGAAACACTGATTTCGTCGTGTCCAATTGATGAACTTACAACGTTATTTGAGCGCTTTGTATTCTGTAGTGCATTAAGAGCCTGAACTCCTGAAATCTTGTCTATCATCATATCTTGCCTCGATTTAAATATCGGAAGACTCATCTGAATTCTTAAATTTTTTTATGCCTGAAATAAAGACTGCGAATTCACCTAAAATTTTCTGTCTTGCAGAATAGTCTTCAAGAACTTCCCTGGAAGTTCCTTCTGTAATTTCTTCATGAAGCTTTGTAAGCTCACGACCGACAACAACTTTTCTTTCACTGTCAATGTCTGCAATGTCCTGTAAAAGTTTTACGATTCTGAATGGACTTTCGTAAAGGACTATGGCATCACCGGTTTCCAAAAGCTCTCGAAGCCTGGATCTTCTTCTGCCGGGTTTTGGTGAAAGAAAACCTTCAAAAATCAATGTCTTTCCTCCAATGCCTGCCACGCTTGTAAGTGTTGCGAATGCACATGGACCTGGAATCGGTATCACGACATGCCCTGCTTTCCTTGCAAGTGTAGAAAGTACGGCACCCGGATCACTTATTCCTGGAGTTCCAGCATCACTTGCATAGGCAACTTTTTGGCCTTCATCGAGTAACTTTATGATTTTTTCAGATGCAAATTGTTCATTTTGGGAACGGCAGCTTATGAGGGGCTTTTTGATTTCAAAGTGATTCAAAAGTTGCAATGTGTGACGAGTATCTTCTGCAGCAATTACATCTACAGCTTTGAAAGTTTCAAGTGCCCTGAAAGTTATGTCCCCAAGATTTCCTATTGGAGTTGCAACAATGTATAATTCCGACACACTATAAGTATATTGTAAATAACATCTCTTGTAAAGCAGAGGGGGCTGATGTTGCTGAAATTCGATTTAATTCGACTGTGGATAAGAAAAATCTGAAAAATCACAATTTTTAGCGTTAATTGCAAGAAAAAACATTTTTTTTCGTTTTATGGTCTTGACATATTTTCATATATATTATATTATCCAATACATCACTTGCAGATGTAAAAAGCAAATGCCGGCGTAGCTCAGCTGGTAGAGCGGAGGACTGAAAATCCTTATGTCATCAGTTCGATTCTGATCGCTGGCAAGAAAAGCATCCTAAAACAGGGTGCTTTTTTCTTTTAAAGACTTTTATCCTTTTCTTTATTTTCATGCTGTTCAGACAGACTAAAAACGCTATATGTAGCGTACTGTGTATGGTGTGCCATATATGGTGGTGTTTTGGATTTTTTTTGTAAGTGCAATAAATCATGGCATTTCTAAAAATTGCGATTTAAAAGGTTCCAATCAATCTTTCTGGATTGGTGGGCATAATTGAATGTGCTATAATTGTTTTGATGAAACTATCTTTGTTTTTGATTTTCATTTTGATGATTTTTGCAAAAAGCTGCTCGTTTTCTGATGTGGAAGGAATTTCTCCATATTATGAAAGCGTAAAGTTTAAAAAAGGCTCAATTCTTTCTCTTAGAAAAGACATGACTCTTGACGGCAACGAAATAACCGCTTTTGTTGATTCTGGTACTGGAGATGGTGCGAGAAACAATTTGTCTTGCGGGAATCTTGGCATGAAATCGCCTTCAAATGGAATCAGCATGAATGTCTATGGAAATCAGAATGTAAATTCAGTCGGCATCCAGTGGTGGGAACCAATAATGGGAGCTGAAAGATTTTACTGGATTTACATAAATAAAAGTGGTGACTTTGTAATTCACAAAGCTGATTTTGACAGCTCTGCCAAAAAAAGGATTGAAACTTCACTCAAAACATTTAGCTCCAAAAAAACTGGCATTAAGGCTTCCGAAAGCAACAATATCAGTACATATCTTGATTCAAATGGAGACATGAACATATTTTTGAACGGAACTCTGTATTATGTGATTCCACAAAATGAACTTATGTTTTCCGAGGGAAATTTTTTCATTGTATACCAGACGATTGCAAAGTTTAAATACAGTGCTGAAAATCCTGCCGTTGCAAAATTCAATCTTCGCGGTCAGATGTAGCTGATGACTTTCGCAAGATTTTGAATTGATTTTTATTTTACGATTTTGGGTTTTGTGAATTTGTAGTATTTCGGGGATTTTGCGCTTATGACCCATCCTCCATTATAAAATCCGTTTTCATTTGCAGTTGGATAAACGAAAATTACTTTTGCGGGATTTGACGTGTCGTATATGAATTCGTTTGATGTCCAGTCTTTTTTGCTTTCTACAGGATAAGGATACTGTTTGTCGTAAGGTGTCTTTACCGTAAATTTGTATCTGCCGGGTTTTAGGTTCAAGTGCATGGCAACTCCTCCCTGGAGCCAGTATGAGTTTTGGTAGAAGTTCACTTTGTCCTTTGAGGAAATCCACTCATATGTTGCCTTTATTTTTTTTGAAGTGACATCATTTCCTTCCATGTCTTCTGCTTTCAAGTAGCATCGTATGTCATTAATCTGCCATGAATTTTCAGGTCTGTAGATTATGAGTTCCCATGGATTGTGTGTTATTTTTTCTTCTGCGAAAGATTTTGCGGAAAACGTAATGAGGCATGGTAATAAAAATGCGGCAAAAAAACATTTAATGTACTTCATTCTTCCTATTATAACAGATTCATGCGTTTTGTTTCAGGATATTTTCCTATTCGCTTTCAATGTCCGGAAACATGAGCGTATTGAAAAAATCGTTTACTTCTTTTGCAAGATGGCTTGAAAGGTATCCTGAACGGTCTATGTCATTATCCATAAGGAAACTTATAAGCGGATCCGTGTTTTCTACAGGTCCGAATCCTTTTGTATCATATCCTTCTATGAAACTCAAATCGTAGCTTCCGAGAAGATGTTTGTTTTTTGCAAGAATTTTTCCCATGATGCCTGTAACATCATCTTCTGACAAAAGAAAAATCTTGTCGTTTCCCGTAATGCTTGCAAGGTCGAAAAGCGATTGGAATTCATTTTCAAGAATTCGCTCATTGTATAAAAGGTTTCCCGTGAATTCATCATTGTGATTTAATTTGTCATGGATGAATTTATATCTTCTGAAAATTTTTCTGTCGTATTTTCCGTTGAACCATTTTGAATCTTTTGTATAGAATTCCCCACCGTATACAGTATATCCGTAGTCGGCAAGTTTATAAAAAAGAGGCCTGTACATTTCAAGGGAAGCTGTCTTGGGCGGAACAAAAAGAATTATGTTTTTGTCCAATTTGAGGCTGTCGTCTGGTTCTACCTTGATTATGCGTGCAGTTTCGCATGTAAAAGGTTTTTCAAGTTCATAAAGTCCGTTCCTGAAATTTCCTGCATATAATGTTGTTGTTTCATTTGCATGGAAATTCTTTTTCCGTAGCGTCATCGGCTTGAAATATATGACGGTGAAAATTGCAAACATGCATGCAAAACCCGTGAAAATTGAAAGCAATATGAGGCTGAAGTCATACTGGTCTGTTATGACATCGGAAAGCATTTTTGTGAGCGAACGGAAATTCCATATGAATGAAAGCAATGCAATTAAAAAGACAAGAAACTCTATCAGCGAAAAACCGAATATGAGGATGTTTAGAATTGATATGACAAGCGCAGCCGTTGGTGCAATTGCAAGCGAATCACGGCGTGTATAGCTTATCAGAAAAAACCTGAAGCTTGCAGCTAAAACCAAAAGAAGTGCAAGCATTTCTGCCAAAAATCTGTTGTCCATCTTAGTTTCCTGGTTTGGGAATCTTTTTTTTAAGATTCGCCTCTTATTTTCAATATTCTCTGGTTTCTGCTTCCGCGAAATTGCAATGATACGTCCTTGAATTCTTCCATGTATGGCCCGTCAACAAGTATGTCGATGTTTTCTAGCATTTCCTTTGTGAACTTCGTGTGTTTTTTTCCGTTTTCAGGCTCTATGTCCCGGTCAAAAACATACCCTGTGTAGCACCATATCGTTTTTTGTGGAAATGATTTCCTTACACGCGTCAAAAATCCTGCAAGAACGGCCTGGTTTTCGGGTTCAAACGGTTCGCCGCCCAAAACTGTGAGACCTGAAATGAATTCCGGTTTCATGGATTCAATGACTTCATTCTGTGTGTCTTCCGTAAATTCTTTTCCAAAAGAAAAATCCCACGTGCAGGTGTTGAAGCATCCGCTGCAATGCACCCTGCATCCGGAAACAAAGAGACTTACCCGTACGCCTTCTCCGTTTGCAATATCAATTTTCTTTATCTCGCCATAATTCATTTAAAAAAGCAACCTTATCTGATTTTACATGAATACGTAATATAAATCAAGGGAACTGCAATTATTCAATTTGCCCCAGAATCAATTCAAGTATTGCAAAAGAGTTTTTTATGATATAATATTTTCTGCATGAAAGCATTTATTTTTGATATGGATGGCGTGCTTCTTGATACTGAAAGCATTTGCGATGACACATGGATTGAAGCTGGCAAAAAGCATGGAATAACGCAGAAAGATGCAATGATTGCCATAGACAGATGCCGTGGCATGAACAAGAAAAACATCATTGAAAATCTTGAAGAAATGTTTGGAAAGGATTTTGATGCCGAATCTTACCTTATGCTTACAGGTGAGCTTTTCCACAAAATAGAAAATGAAAAAGGCATTAAGAATTTGCCTTATGCAGAAGAATGCCTCAAGGTGCTGAAAGAAAAAGGATACAGACTTGCACTTGCATCATCTACAAGAAAAGAATCCGTAATGAGGCAGCTTACAAATGCTGGTTTGATAGATTATTTTGAGGTGATAATTACAGGAGACATGGTAAAAAACAGCAAGCCGGATCCTGAAATTTACAAGACTGCATGCACTTGCCTTGGTATTGAAAGCAAGTTATGCTATGCCGTTGAAGACAGTCCGAATGGCCTTATGAGTGCAAAAAACGCAGGACTTACGACAATCATGGTTCCTGACAGAATAAAGCCTAACGAAGTTACTTCTAAGTATTCTGATTTTGTATTTAAGAATTTGAAGGAAGTATTTGAAAAATTTTGATGAAATAAGATCTCTTGTCGGAGACACATTAAAAGAAAGCGACCTTGCAGACGTAGACTCGTATGTGTATAAAAAAATTGGACTTTTCATACCGACTACGGGTTTTTGTAAATATGCCATAAAGCCTGATCATTCACATCCTTCCTATATGGTAATCATAGAGCTTGAAAATGATGAAAGTCTTGATGTTAAAGTTCCAAAAAATTATTATTCCGCTTCAATATGTTCTCCAAATATTCCTCATCAGGATGAATTTAAAGAAAAGCTGAATTATTATGCGGTTTTAATTGAAAAAGAATTCTTTGAAAGCCAGTTTAAACTTTATAAAGAAGACATTGGTGTTTTTACAGGAAAGAAGTTTTTTATTTGTCATGACATTCTAAAAATTTTACATCTTTTTGCATTTGAAACAACTAAAGACATGCAGAATTCTGATATTACTCTTAATGCACAGTCAACGCTTCTTGTTCATTGGATAATAAGAAGTCTGATTGGTGAAAATCTTGATATGCGGTCGCCATCTGGTGATAGCAGAATTGCGAGGATACAAACGTATATTGAATGCCATTTAAGAGAAAATCTTACGGTTTCCATGCTCGCAAAAAAAGTAAATATGTCTGTTGCGAATTTCAATAAAACATTTACAAAAGAATGTGGCCTTTCTCCCAAAAAATATCTTACGGATGCAAGAATCAATACGGCAAAAAAACTTTTAAGAAGAAATGATTTTACTGTTTCTGAAATTGCATTTAAGTGTGGTTTTTCGAATTCCGCTCATTTTGCAGCATCATTTCATAAATCTTTGGGATTGTCACCATCTGAATACAGAGAAAAATATAGATTTTGAATACTTTTTGATTGATTTTAAGAAGTATCTGAAAATTAAGTGTGTTATAATTTCTGTATGCATTGCTGAATTTTGGCTTTGCATTTTTTTTATTTTTTTGAGGTGATTATGACAAAAGACGAATTATTCAAGATGATGAATGAAAATCCTGTTATGAATCTTGCAACGGTTGATGAAAAAGGTCAGCCGCATGTTCGTGAAATTCTTATGTATTCTGCTGATGAACGGGGAATTATTTTTCACACAGGAGAATTTAAGGATTTGTATAAACAGCTTAAAAATGATGGACGCGCAGAAGTTTGTTTTATGGCTAAGGGCGTTCAAATTCGTGCTGAAGGAAATTTTGAAGAAATTACAGGAGATGAGATTTTTGATGAAATATATTCTCATCCGTCTCGAGAATTCATGAAAGCATGGGGTAAAAGAGATGATGTCAAAAAATTCGTGAAGGTATTTGCAATGAAATCAGGACGAATTCATACTTGGTCCATGGCATCAAATTTTGAGCCTAAAGATTATGTGAGTTTTTAATGATTCGTGAAATGAAAGACAGCGACTGGAATCGTGTAAAAGAAATATACATCCAGTCGATTGAAAAGGAAAATTCTACTTTTACTACGGAATGTCCGTCGTTTGAGGAATGGAACAAAAATCATCTTCCGTACTGCCGCTATGTACATGTTGCTGAAAATGGAAATTTTTCAAATGTCACAGGCTGGATTGCAATATCACCGACATCTTCAAGGGAACCTTACAAGGGTGTTGTTGAGGTAAGCGTATATGTTGATGAAAAGAATCATCATGAAGGAATAGGGACGCTTCTTCTGGAAAAACTTTGCATGGAGTCTGAGAAAAAAGGAATCTGGTGTCTTTATTCTGCCATTTTTTCCATAAATGAATCAAGTATTGCGCTTCATAAAAAATGCGGGTTTCGTGAAATTGGATACAGGGAACGCATTGCGAAAGACAGGTTTGGAAACTGGCAGAATACTACACTCATGGAAAGGAGGTGCATGTGAGCATAACTTATAGTATGATTCATGATTTTAAGAAAGAGGATCTTGAATCGCTTTTTCTTTCTGTTGCATGGTCATCAGGTCATTATGCTGAAAAACTTGTGACTGCAATGAAAGGTTTCAGAACGGTCATTTCTGCATGGGACGGTCAAAAGCTTGTGGGGCTTGTCTGTGCTATGGATGACGGCATAATGAATGCCTATGTTCATTATCTTCTTGTTCGTCCTGAGTATCAAAAATCCGGAATCGGAAAAACTCTTTTGGAAAAAACAAAATATGTGTACAAAGATTACATGCGTGTTGTTTTGATTGCATATGACAGGGAGCTTGGGTTTTATGAACGCCTTGGTTTTAGGAAAATGGAAAATGACAGTCCGCTTGGGATAACTACATTGTGGACGTAGCCTTTTTTCATGCATGTGGGTATTGTGTATCGGCATGCAGAACGCAAACCTTGGATTGGAAAGGAAACTGTCAAATGTTGCGTGCAAAACATTTTGTCGCAAAGCTATGCCCTGTTTGGAAACTGTGAGTTGATATGCAAACTGTCGAATGGGGGCGACTGTGGATTGGTATGCATACCGATGCTTGGAATGGGAACTGTGAATTGTGACGCAAACCGTCGAAAGGGGCTGGCAAAATATCTTGATGCAAACAAACGCCCTGTTTAAATGCTGTGAATCGACACGCTAACTGTCAGAAGTGGGCTTGCTATGTGTCAGGCTCCAAACAAAAGCCTAGAATGCTAGCAGTGAGTCTTGTCGCAAACCGTCAAACGGGCGGGTTAAATATCTTGATGCAAACAAATACATGGAAATGTAACCGTAAATTGACATGCAAACTGCTGCAAGGGGGCGCGACTGGGTATCGGTATGCAAACAGGTGCCTGGGATGGGAACCGTGAATCGGAATGCAAACCGTCGCAAGGAGGCGTGCTGGGTGTTGGTTTCCAAACTGGTGCTTTGAACGCAAACCTTGGGTTGGCATCCAAACCGCCGCAAGGGGCGCCCAAACGCATGCCGATGCATACTCTTACAACAAATCTGCAATCAAAACCTATCTAGTTGCAAATTCGCCCACAAAAGGCATCATGTTTTACGGAGAAGTTCGATTTGCTTCTTAAGCTCTTCTATCTGACGGTTAGTTTTTTCTTCGAGGCTTTTATACTGATTTACTAAACCTACATTTTTATTTTGTAAATCAACATTTTCATTTTGAAGATCTACAACTTCATTTTGCAGGCCGATATTTTCAGTTTGAAGATTTGCAACTTCATTTTGCAAATCAATGTTTTCGGTTTGCAGGCTGTCGATTACGGGCTGGAGTTCTTC
>JAZQMW010000034.1:0-8543 GCA_045627025.1 Treponema sp.
CCGGCGTACACAGGGTTCAGCGGGTTCCTCAGACAGAAAGCCAGGGAAGGCTCCAGACTTCGACAGCCACGGTTGCAGTTCTTCCGGAAGCAGAAGAGACGGACATACAGATAAATCCCGGGGATGTGCGTGTTGACGTAATGCGTGCAGGAGGACCTGGAGGACAGTGTGTCAACACGACAGATTCAGCCGTAAGGCTCACACATATACCGACAGGAATCGTCGTAATACAGCAGGATCAGAAAAGCCAGATAAAGAACAAGGAAAAAGCATGGCAAGTCCTCAGGGCAAGACTTTTCGACCTTGAGCAGAGCAAAAAGGATGCAGAACGCTCGGCACAGAGAAAGAACATGGTTGGAAACGGAGACAGGTCTGAAAAAATCAGGACGTACAACTTTCCGCAGGACAGGATTACGGACCACCGCATAAACCTTACCCTCCATAACCTTCCAGGCTTCATGATGGGCAACATGGACGAAATGCTTGACGCCTTGAACGTATACGCAAAAGAAGAGCAGTTTGAATCCCTTGAAAAATAAGATTCAATCTGTTTTTGGTCAGGCTTAAAAAAATACACGGACATTTCTGTATTATTTTCAGAGATGTCCAAATGTGTCAATTACAGATGCATAAAATTAAGAAACAACAAAGATTAGGGCATCTCTAAAAACAGTTTTTTAGAAATGCCCATTATTTTAATCCTAACGCAAGCTTTTCAAAAACAAAATCAAACGCCAAATCAATTCTTTTTGCAAATCCACCACCCACCGCAAATTGATTTTTTTTACGAACAAGTATAAAATTGGATGAAAACATGACAATCGAGACAATAAAGAAAACATGCATAGCCATGATCAAGGACACATCACCCTCACCGGTACTGGACACGGAAGTCATAATGATGGACGTGCTTGGATGCGACAGAACATTCCTGCTTTTCAAGAAAGACACGGAAATCAGCATTGAAAGCGAAGAAAAAATCATTTCAGGCGTTGAAAAGCGAAAGACCGGACTGCCGGTTGCATACATCACGGGGCACAAGGAATTTTTCGGATACGACTTCACTGTCACAAAAGACGTGCTCATTCCAAAACCGGACACGGAAATCCTTGTGGAAAACGCAATAAGTTTCATTGAAGAAAAACAAGACGCACATCCTGAAAGAATGCTTTCCATATGCGACATGTGCACGGGAAGCGGATGCGTTTCAATAAGCATGCTCAAATTCATTGAAGAAAACGGCATCATTCCAAAAGAAAACCTTCCGATAGTCACAATGGCAGACATCAGCAAAAAAGCCCTTGAAGTTGCAAAATCAAATGCAGAAAAACTCCTTTCAAGGCATGCCCTGGACTGCGTGCGTTTCGTGCAAAGCAACCTGTTTGAAAATTTCGGATTTTCAAGGCAGGGACATTTTGACATGATTGTTTCAAATCCTCCGTATGTTCCGCACAATGAAAGCCTAGAACTGCTCTCAGACGGAAGATCGGAGCCTCTTCTTGCGCTTGACGGCGACGTGGATCTTGAGGGAAACTACAGTCACACGGAAGACGGGCTTGAAGTCATAAGAAACCTGATTGCACAGTCAAATGATTTTCTCGTGAAAGGCGGAGTCCTGCTTTTGGAGACAGGCGAATACAATGCCGAAAAAACAAAAAAACTGATGGAAGAAAACGGATTTTTGGATACAAAACTTTATCAAGACCTGGAGGGGCAGCTTAGAAATGTGTCAGGATACTCAGGACGAAATTAAATGCATGAAAGAATATGCAAAAAAAAACAGTGTCCCCATAATGTTCGATGAGACATGCGAATTCATCTGCAGATACATCAGGGAACATGATGCAAAAAGGATTCTTGAAATCGGAAGCGCAATCGGATACTCGGCGATACAGTTTGCGCTCTGTTCAGAAGACATCTCGGTAACGACAGTTGAGATAGACATAGACAGGGCCATAAAGGCAATTGAAAACATAAAAAAAGCAGGGCTTTCAGAAAGAATCACGCTCATCAACAACGATGCCCTGGCCATTGACATTGAGGGGAAATTTGACCTCATATTCATTGACGCGGCAAAGGCTCAATATGTGAAATTCTTTGAAAAATTCAAGAAAAACCTTGCAAAAGGCGGCGTGATAATAAGCGACAACCTTCACTTCCATGGAATTGTCGATGACCATTCGCTTACAAAAAGCTACAGCACATTGAAGCTTGTTCGCAAGATAAAAAAATACGTAGACTTCCTGAAAGAAAACACTGAATTTTCCACGACATTTTTTGATTTGGGAGACGGAATTTCCGTAAGCTCCATAAAAGAAAAAGTGGATTTTGAAAAATGCAGGATACTCGGAAAGGGAAGCACGGCAACCTTATGCGAAATATCTGACGACAAATCATGCAAGCTTTTCATAAAAGGATATCCAAGGGAAGCAGTTCTCAGGGAGTTCAGGAATTCATTTCTTGCGGCAAAAAAAGGCATTTCCATGCCAAAGGCGATTGAACTGACGGAAAATGACGGACAATACGGAATCATCTTCGAAAAAACAAACGGCACACCTTTTCTTGATTTTGCGAAAACGCATGGGCTTGAAAACTGGATTCATGATTTTACAGGCATCCACAAAGAATTTCTGTCAAAAAACGTATCGGAAGGAGAATGCATTTCATACAAAGACCATCTGATGAGCCTTATAGGCGACAGGGGAAAAAGCGAGAATTTTGAAATCATCCACAAGATAAAGAAACTCAAAGAAGGCACGGTGCTTTGTCACGGCGACTTTCATCCGGGAAACATCATGAGGCTTGATGACGGCAAATGCATGATAATGGATTCCATGAACCTTTGCAGTGCGCCCTGGGAATATGACGCGGCACGTACATTCTTTCTGCTTGAAGAGGCAGGATGCAACGAAGCTGCATCAGCATATCTCAAGGACATGGAATTAACGAAAGATGATGTCGGGGAATATCTTGAAATCATAGCCCTAACAAGAAAATTTGAAAAAAATGAGGATGCAAAATGTCACTTAACTGTAACGAAATAAACAAGATTTTAGGCGAACTTGACCTTGAAGGCGCTTTCATCCAGGAAATAGTGCAGCCGGGATACGATACGCTCGTATTCAGGACAATAAACAAAAACGAGGTGTCAAACCTCCTGATATGCACGTCAACAAATGCATGCAGGCTGAACCTTACGAAATTCAAGGGCGTGAAAAACAAAAAGCCGCTCAGGTTCCACGAATTCCTGCGCTCAAACGTACAGGGCATGAGGATAAATTCCATAAGGCAGATTGGATTTGACAGGATAGTCAAATTCGACGTGTCGACGTGGCAGCAGAAATATTTCATTTACGTCAGACTCTGGTCAAATGCCGCAAACGTAATCGTGACCGACACGGATGGAAAAATTCTTGACTGCATGTACAGAAAGCCAAAGAAAAACGAGGTTACGGGAGGAAGTTTCATTCCGGAAGAAAAAACATATTCTGACGATGAAATTTCATCAATAAACGAACGATTTCCGGTAAGAGACATTGACGGCATGACAGGAGAAACATTCAATGAAAAAATTGACTGTTTCTATTCGGAACACGCCGTCACGCTATCAAGGGAAAGCCTTCTTGCACAGGCGGAAAAATGGTACAACATGAAGCGAAGCAAAATGGAAAACGCGCTCCAAAACCTCACGGAAAAGAAAAAGTCATTTGAAACGGCAGACCACCTCAAGCATATAGGGGATCTCGTGCTTGCATACGGACATGAGGCGACAGGCTCCACGCTCACATGCACGGACTATGACACAAATGAGGAAGTACACATTCGGCTTGACGCAAAACTTTCGGTGCAGGAAAACGCAAGGATATATTACGAGCAGTACAAAAAAGCCGTCAGCGGCATGGAAAGCCTTCTTCACGACATAGAACTTTCTGAAAAAGCTATGGCAGATCTTGACAGGCGTTACAGCGAAATATTGAACGAGCAGAATGTCCTTAAAATAGAACAGCTCATACGAACAAGCACGACCCCGAAACAGCAGATACAGAAAAAATATTCAGGATTGAAGTACGAAATTGACGGCTGGACAATATACGTCGGAAGAACGGCAGCTGAAAACGACGACCTGCTAAGGCATACCGTAAAGGGGCAGGACATGTGGCTTCATACGAGGGATTATGCCGGGGGATACGTATTCATAAAAGGCAAAAAGGAAAAAACAGTTCCTCTTGAAATACTTTTGTATGCCGGAAATCTTGCGGTATATCATTCAAAGGCAAGGAAAAACGGCCAGGCAGACTTATACTACACACAGGTAAAGCATTTAAGGCGTGCAAAAAACGGTCCAAAGGGTCTTGTCCTTCCCACAAATGAAAAAAACCTTCTCGTAAAGATTGATGGAGAAAAAATAAGGAAACTTGACGAGTACCTTGCAGAATAGGAAAAAAACGGAGTCACGGGCATGCATGAAAAACAGTAGACTTGTCAAGCAAGGAAGACTCTGAAAAGGATGCCCTTGACTATTCTGATTTTCAAAAAAAATCAAGGAAAGACTCACCATCTTTCCTTGGGAAAAATCATGTCAGCTTGGAATGTAATTCTTGAGCCAGTTTTTTACAGGTTCAGTCCAGTCGTCATCAAGAGTGCTTTCAAGAATCAGCCTTTCATACATGAACTGAATGTGCTCGATGAGATGCTCCCTGTCTTTGGCAGAAATGTCTGTCGCATCCCTGAAAAGATCATCTATGAAACTTACGGCCATCTGTACCGTAAAAAGCTCCGGGGCAATATTCGTCATCATGTGCATGGCCGCAGGAATGCAGTTTGCGCTATGCTGCTTCATGTAAAGCACGCTTTCCGCAATTTCCTTTCCATGACTGTATATTTCACGGTTCCACATGTCCTTTTCCTCATCCGTAAAATTTTCACGCTCAAAAATTTTCTTGTAAAAACTGTACGTCAGGCATACAACCGCAATATGAAGGCTCGGCACGCAAAGATAATGGGGATCCGCATGCTGAAGGTTTCGCACTGCCCTCACATCCTTGCACGAAGGCCTGTTTGTAGTAGTCATGTGATGGCTGTACATCCTGAAAGCCTCGGAATATGCCTGCCTTATGTAGCGGAGATATTCCACCTGAAGCTTTCTTCCCTGATTCATTCCAAAACGCTTTATCATGAGCACCATCGGGCGAATCCAGAAATTTATGAAATCAAGATACGTATCCACAAGTTCCGGCCTGAAAGGTATTTTAGAATCAAGCTCATGGTCTACATGCTTTACGGGTATCCTGAGGACATGAAGCTTTTCGAGATACTGAACCATGAAAAACTTGCAAATGACGACAACACAGAACCTCAAAAGCGTGTAAAGGGCAAAAGGCGTAATGCAGACGTTGAAATATGCAAGACCCACATTCAAGGAGTTTATGCTCACATTCCTGACTTTCTCAATTCTCTCACTTGAAGCGGGCCTTACCTTGCCGCATCTGAATTTATAAGTCTTATCCCTCATTTTCCGAACACTTCTTTTGCACAGGCAACAGTCTGCATGGCATCCTTGGAATAAAAGTCCGCTCCGATTCTTTCCGCATAGTCAGCCGTAAGAACAGCTCCGCCAACACAAATCTTGCAGTCAAGATTGTTTTTTGCAAAAGCTTCCCTCAAAAGCTTTATTGTTTTTTCCATGCTTGCAACAGTAGTCGTCATGAGGGCACTTAATCCGACAAGACGAGCCTTGTTTTCAACGACAGCTTCAACGACTTTCTCAGCAGGAACATTTTTTCCAAGGTCAATGACTTCATATCCATAGTTTTCAAGCATGGCCTTTACGATATTCTTTCCGATATCATGAATGTCTCCATGCACTGTGGCTATCACCACCTTTCCCTTGGATTCGCTTTTCATGCCTGTCTTTTCAAGGAATTTCTTGATTACGGCAAAAGAGCAGCTTACAGTTTCCGCACTCAAAAGAAGCTGTGGAAGGAATTTTCTTCCAGCCTCAAAATCTTTTCCGACACTATCGAGGGCCTTTACTATGCATCCGTCAATTATGTCTACCGGAGCATATTTTTCAAGAAGCTTTTCTGTCGCAGAAGCACTTGAATCCTTGAATCCGTTCTCTATTATGGAAACAAGTTCAGAAAAATCATCTTTTACAGAATCATGGCTTTCGGAAATGCTTTTTTTTGCAGAAGATGATTCCAGTACATTTGAAGAACAAACATACGGATCTTTGGAATCTGTGTATTTTTCAATAAAATCTATGCAGTTTTCATCAAATCCACTCAAGGCCCTGTAGGCAAAATACGTATCCATCATTGTCTTTGTGGAAGGATTTATGATTGCGGCACTGAGTCCTCCGTCAAGAGCAAGCATGAAGAACCTTGAATTCATTATGTCACGGCGTGGAAGTCCGAAAGAAATGTTTGAAACACCAAGGACAAACTGAAGTCCCTCATTTCCAAATTCTTCCTTCAAAATCCTTATCGCACGAATTGTCTCAAGCGCAGCCTTCTGACCTGAACTTACAGTAAGGGTAAGCGTGTCTATGAAAATATCCCTGACAGGAATTCCGTATTTTGCGGCCTCAAGAATAATCTTTCTTGCAACCCAGCATCTTCCTTCCGCAGTATCTGAAATTCCATTCTCGTCAATGCAAAGCGCAACCACTGCACCACCATATTTTGCAACAAGAGGGAATACCCTGTCCATAACTTCCTGCTTTCCGTTAACACTGTTCACCAAAGGCTTTCCGTTATAATACCTCATGGCACTCTCAAGAACATCGGATTCGCTTGAGTCAAGCTGGAGAGGAACGTTAAAGACGCCCTGAAGAGTCTTGACAGCTTTTTTCATCATCTGCTTTTCATCAATTTCAGGAAGACCCACATTCACGTCAAGGATATGGGCACCGGCTTTTATCTGGCTTTCTGCCTCGGAAATCAGGAATTGCATGTCGTCTTTCAAAAGAGCTTCCCTGCACTTTTTCTTTCCCGTAGGATTTATCCTTTCACCGATAATCTTAGGACCCGCAGTTCCACCCACCTGCACCGACATGTTGCAGGAACAAACTATCGAAGCATTCTTGACATTCTGCTCATCAAAATAGCTTTTTGGCTTTGAGGATACATCTTTCAAAAGCTCATCGAATGACTTGTCCTTGAGCTCATCAACTTCAGCCACCATGGTCGCAAGATGCTCAGGAGTCGTTCCGCAGCATCCGCCAAGTATGCGTGCTCCCTTTATATAGGAAGACTTCTGGAAATCGGCAAATTCCTTTGGCGTGACATTAAAGACATCCTTTCCGTCAACCACCTCTGGAATTCCTGCATTCGGCTGCACAAAAACCGGAATATGCGAATATTTTATGAAATCTTCAAGAAGTTTCTTGTCCTCTTCAAGACTGCCACCGCAGTTGAATCCGATTGCATTGACGCGAAGAGATTCAAGATATGTGACGCATGTAAGCACATCGGCACCCGTAAGGGTACGCAAATTCGGCTGAAACGTCATGGATGCAAATATCGGAAGGTTTGTGTTTTCCCTTACTGCAAGAACAAATGCCTTCACTTCATAAAGATCGCTCATTGTCTCTATGAGGGCAAAATCCGCGCCTGCTTTTTCCGCGGCAACGGCAACTTCCCTGTAAGACTCATAAGCCTCGTCAAACGTAAGGTTTCCCATTGGCTCCATCAAGCGTCCGTTGGTACTTGTTCCCCAAACCACGAAATGCTCCCGTGTCTTGTCGCTTTTCTCAAATTCCGAAATGCTCTCACGCGCAATTGAAACAGCCTTGGCAACGTATTCCGCCGCAGTATGAGCCATGCCTTCACCCTTGAGTTTTTCAGGCAGGCTTCCAAATGTATTTGTCGTAAGGATGTTGCATCCGGAATGGAGATATTCCATATGAATGCGCTTTATCAAATCCTCTTTGTAAAAATTCAAATCTTCAGGAATCTTATAGGAAATACCGGAACCATATTTCTGGATGACCGTTCCCATTCCCCCGTCAAAAAAAATCGGCTCGCCGTTCTTAATCTTTGATTTCAAGTATTCTCTAAATTTCATTTAATTCCCTCAGTCATGCCTTCAGGCACACTTCTTTTATAATAATATTTATGGGATGATTTGTAAAGCAAAATGATTTCTAAAAATTTCAGGCCAAATGATGTCTCATGAGGGGTTTTCATGAAACGCAAAAAAAACGGCCGCACGGTTGCATCGGAAAATTCCTTAAAAAAAAACACACACTTTCTTCAAAACTACACTTTAGGGTGGTATATTCTTTTTAAGATTATGTTACAATAAAGCCATAAATGTAAAAACAAAGGGGGTTTTATGAACGCTAAAGAATTTTTCAGTCGAAACGCAGGAAAATTGATTGCACTTTCCATGCTGGCAGCAAGCCTTACGGGATGCACAAACTTCCTGAACGGCTCAGACATTCTGGAAAGCCTTGAAGATTCGATTCAATACGCAAACTCATCTTCATACAAGGTGCAGGTTTCATGCGATGAGGGAACAGGCTCAATAGTCACGGGCCT
>JAZQMW010000035.1:0-46506 GCA_045627025.1 Treponema sp.
CATCGGTCAATTCTGAAATCCTTGATTGTCATTAGTGATTCTTTCAATGTCATTTTTCACCACCAGAAAGAATTCTAATGTTTTTTGAAGTTTTTAAATACTATACATTTTAAAAGTCTTTAAAATGCGTTTGCCCTGATGACGACGTGCATTCCTATTGCAGAAGACATTGCAGTTTGGTAGAATTATCTGCATGAAAATAAAAGCATCAAGAAGCAGTTTACACGGACACATTCAAGTTCCAGGATCAAAATCCCATACAATAAGGGCACTTGTCCTCGCATCACTTGCAGATGGATTATCGCACATTAAAAATCCGCTTTTGAGCGAAGACTGCATAAATACAAGCAAGGCAATTCCGCTTCTTGGAGCAGCAGTTTCTTTTGGCGACAATACATGGACAGTAAACGGAGCAGGCAAAAACATACATCTTCCGGTAGATGTCATAAATGTGGGAAATTCAGGCTCCCTTTTGTATTTTCTTTCACCAATAGCTTCAACATTTGAAGGAACAAGCATTTTTACAGGTGACGCAAGCATTAGGAAAAGACCGGTTTCCCATGTGGTCGATGCGCTTAACCAGGCAGGAGCCGATGCATTTTGTTCAATTCCAGGCTCAGAGTGTTGTCCTCTCGTGATAAGGGGAAAAATTTCCACAGACAGAAAAATAGTTACAAAAGGAGAGCTGAGCCAGTACATATCGGGACTCATGATGGCTGCAACAAGACTTTCCGGAACGCTTGAGATTGAGCTTACGAATCCAAAGGAAACTCCATATCTTACAATGACGCAAAAATGGCTTGAAAGCTTGGGTGTAGAAGCAAATATTTCAGATGACTTTAAGCATATTTCGGTAAAAGGTCCTCATGAAATAAAAGGATTTGAAAGAACAATTCCTAGTGACTGGGAAGGAGTTGCATTTCCACTCATAGCATCACTTGTATCGGACAGCGAAATAATCATTGACAACGTAGATTCCAGCGGCACACAGGGAGACTGTGCAATTGTCGATGTATTGAAATCGGTTGGTGCAGACATTGAATGGGACAAAGAAAAAAATACGCTCAAGGTAAAAGGCGGGAAAAAACTCACGACCAAAAACCTTCCGTCTGGGGAACTTCACGTAAATCTTTCTGGATACCCAGATGCCGTTTGCGCTCTGGCGGCAATTTCATGCTTTATTGAAGGAACGGTATACCTTGAGGATTTGGGAGTATGCCGCAAAAAGGAAACCGACAGAATAAAAGTGCTTAAAAGCGAACTTACAAAACTCGGGGCTTGCGTGGAAGAAGGTGAAGATTTTCTTATAATTCGAGGATGCAGGGAAAAACTGCATGGGGGAAAAGTTGAAAGCTATGACGACCACAGGATTGCAATGAGTTTCGCATGCCTTGCAGCAGGGCTTCCTGAAGGGGAATCTGTCGAAATCAGCAATGCAGAATGCGCATCTGTAAGCTTTCCAGGATTTTATGACGCAATGAGGAAAATCGGTGCAAAATTTATTGATGCATAGGAATTTTTTTGAAAAGGAATTTACATATCTTAACGGATTTTTGAGAAACGTGGAGCGGTATCCTGACAAAGATGCTATCGTGGATCCTTTTACGAAAAGAAAATGGACATACAGGGAACTTGACGAGGAATCAGAAAAGCTTGCAATCTCGCTAAAAAAATGTGGCGCAAAAAAACATTCTGTCGTAATGACAGCACTCAGAAATTGCCCGGAATTTGCATTTTCATACATTGGAGTCAGAAAAACCGGGGCAATACTTCTTTCTGCAAACTCAAACCTTGCAAGCAACGAACTTTCGCTTTTAATCGACCATAACAAGCCCAAAATACTAATATATTCTGCAAACATAAGGGATATCATTGTTGAAGCTCTGGAAAAATCAAGGCACAAGGTAAGGAAAATCATTCTTGCAGACAACATGGAAAATGCAGTCGTGCCGGAAAACCACATGCCATACGAGGATTTCATTGCCAAAGGAATTTCGGAAAAGGTAAAAACGCCAAGACAAAACATCTACAATGAAGTATTGAGGCTCTGCACAAGCGGAACATCTGCCCTTCCAAAATCAGTACCAGTGCTTGACATAAACGAAGTCCTCTCAGCCCACGACGTAATCATGCACTATCCCCTGACAAAAGATGACGTTACGCTCAACATGACGCCCTGGTTTCACAGGGGAGGATGCCACTCGGGAGGTCCCTGTCCTTCATTTTATGCAGGTGCATCAGTTGTCGTTATGAGAAAATTCAGTCCCAAAACCGCACTTGAATGGGTGCAAAAACATTCTGTAACATTCATGATGGGGTCACCAAGCAATCTGGAACTTTTATGTAAATTTCAGGGAAAAATGCATTACGATTTAAGTAATCTTAAAGGAATCGTAACAATGGGTTCTCCACTTGCAAAATCAGACTGCATTCGATACATAAAAACCCTCACGCCAAATATTTTCAACGGATATGGAACAACAGAAACTTTCTGGAACACGTTTTTGACACCAAAAGATTTGCCGGAAATGGCAGGAACATCTGGAAAAAGCTGCACGGACGATACAGTGAGGGTTGTCAAAATCAATGAAAACGGATTTTCTTCACCAGATGACACGGTGGCAATGGACAACTCGGAAAACGGAGAAGTAATAATCAAAAGCCCGGCAAAATCATCATGCAGCTACTATAAAAACAAAAAAGAACAGAAAATAAAATTCCACAAGGGATGGATGTATACATCGGACATTGCGGTATGGAACAAAGACGGATTCATCACCATAAAAGGCCGGAAAGACGACATGATTCTCGTATCAGGAGAAAATATTTTCCCGTCACAGATTGAAGAAGCGCTGAACAACCATCCTCTTGTAAAAGACAGCATCGTTACGTCTGTACCGGATAAAATTCGCGGTGAATCACTCGTTGCATACATAATTCCAGAAAACGAAACCCCTACGATAGAAGAAATCGCATCATTTTGCTCCAAGGAAAAAGAATTCTCAAAATACAAAAGGCCAAGATATTTTTCATTCATCGATGAAATCCCAAGAAATGCGGCTGGAAAAAAACTGCACAGAATGATGAGGGAAAAAGCGCTTAAAGATTTTGAAGACGGAAAACTTTCAAAACTGTGAGGATGATATGTGCAAAAACAAAAGTGCATGCAAAAAAAAATTTACGCGGATCTGCTTGATGCTGTATTTATCATCATTTTTAATTCACGTCTCTTGTACCATGAAATGCGAAAATGCAAGAACAATGCAGATGATGGATACTGTATGCACGGTAAATGCATTTGATGACGGCACCAAAGAACTTTACGATGAAATTTTTTCCAGACTCAAGACAATCGAAAATGAATTCAGCGTAACAAAAGAAAATTCAGAAGTATCGAGAATCAATTCAGATGGAATGATTGACGATATCTCAGATGATTTTAAGTATGTTCTTGATTTTTCAAAAAAGATATCATTGATGACAGACGGTGCATTCAATTTTTCTGCAGGTGCATTGATTGATTTGTGGGGCATAAATACTGACAGGGAGAAAATTCCATCTGAGGCAGAAATTGAAGTTGCGATTGGTCTTGCAGATTTCAGGAATATTGATGTTGACGGAAAAAAAGTTTCAATCAAAAAAAACGGCACAAAAATGAATTTCGGCGGAATCGTAAAAGGATATGCGGCTGATGAAACATGTGCGATTTTAAAAAAACACAATGTCAGGAAAGCAGTCGTTGACCTTGGGGGAAACATTTACGTGTATGGAAAAAAAGATGGAGGTGAACCATGGAACGTGGGCATAAAAGACCCGAACAATCCGAGGGGAAACCCGCTTCTAAAAATTTCCACGGAAGAAATTTCTGTAGTCACAAGCGGAATATATGAAAGATTTTTTGAAAAAGACGGAAAAAGATACCACCACATCATGGACTGCAAGACAGGATTTCCTTCAGACAATGGAATTGCATCCGTTACTGTAGTGTCAACATCAAGCATACTTGCAGATGCACTTTCAACGGCAATGTTTGTGCTTGGCAAAGAAAAATCGCTGGCCCTGCTCCCAACAATCGAAAAAAATTTTGGAACAAGGCCTGACGTAATTTTCATTTTCCGCGACGGTACATTCTATTCAACGACAGACAAAGTAAGCAGACTTTAAAAAAATTAGGGAATCTCTAAAAACTTCAGTTTTTGGAGATTTCTCTGAAATTGCGACGTTCAGGGCCTTTTAATTTCAAGGCTTGGAACTCGGCGGCATCTCTAAAAACAATTTTTGGAGATGCACATTACAAAGAAATCGTTCCGATGACAGTCTCGTCATCATCTTCCACTTCAATTTCCTTTTCATGCGTCTTCTTTGGAGTTTTCACGATTGTAGCTTCAAGATCGACAGTTTTTTCCTTGGATGAAGTTTTGGAAGCACGTTTTTTGGGACATGCAAGAAGTCCGAAAAGACTGCCGCAAACGCCACCTACAAATGAAATGAATACAGGTATGCTTTTCTGAAAAAATCCAGACGAAGAAAGACTGGAATTTGGAGATGCAATGCCCGACACACCGTAAGCAATGTAAAAAACGAATATGAGAATCCATGTGCATGAAAGCTGCTTTTTTAAAAGAAGAGACATGGCTGAAAGTATAATCAGCGTGAACACAACCTCAGAAGCACCCTGAATGCCATGTGCATGAGCACAAACGGAAAGAACTCCAGATACAAGGCACGAAATGAATATCATCACTCCAAGAAAAGAAGAACCGTATCTTTCTTCAAGCACGCTGCCCAAAATCATAATCATGAGAGAGTCTACAAAAAAATGCTGCCACGTATCATTTGCAAATACATGAAACACAAGCGAAAAATACATGATGGGTTTTGAAAAATTAAACGGAGACGGTACGGAAAAAAAAGCACCGAGTTTCCCCTTTAATGCAAAAGAATCCAAAACATAAAGCAAAAGTGACAAAAGAACAAAAGACACTGCCACCGGTGAATCATAGATGAGTTTAAAACTTTTTTTTGACATAAAAAATCCTTGAAAAAGCCTCTAAAGTCTCGATTTTAGACGCATGTTAAAATGTAGGTAGAATCTAAAAATTACAATTTTTAAATCCAGCTTTGACAAAGCGATGTTTTGAGCCTTGTACTTTCAAATCAATGACTCAAGGGAATCTCCAAACATTTTTCAGAGATTCCACATTTTCCTGTTGGTCAAAACAAAATAAAGAAACACAGTCCCCTACTTATTTTTTTGCCTTTTTTGCTTCTATCGCCTTTTTTACGCCATCTGCAAAAAGCTGGTTCTGATCTTCACGAAGGGGAACAGAAAACTGAGGTCCGCCATCTTTTGGTGAAATACGGTAAATCAGGGCAGGGTCGCATGAATATGCAGGACTTGAAGGATTGTTTACCCACCAGTCAAGAACGGCCATGATGCAGAGAGAATACTTTATAAGGTTTGCATTTGTTGCGGCCGATACATCAGCATCGCGTTTTGCACCAAGAAGTACATCTATGCGCTTTGAAATTGCATTTGGAAGGTCAAACACATATTTGTCCCATGGATTCAGGACACCAAGAACAAGTCCCTTAGTCTCAGCACTTTCTTCTATACGTTTGACAAGCGTTGAAAATACTGTTCTTATGTAATCCGTACGACCATAGAATGCCTTGTATTTGTTGTCATTGAGCGGCTTTTGAAGTACGGGAGCCTGAAACTTGAAATGCGGCAGGAAATAGAATTTAGTGCACCAGTAAATGTTGTTGAGGGTTTCCTTTCCAAATTTGCTCTGGATGTATTCCTTCTGCGAATAAATTGAATTTACGTATGTACGAAGATAATCGCCATAATTCTTGTCGAAAAGCTCTTCATGATATGATGCCCATTCACTCAAAGCATCGGAAAGCTTGTCATTCATGGCAGAAAGATTTTCATCAGCCTCGATGTTGAAATTTATGTTTCTGCAGCCCTTGAAAAAATCTTCAAGAATGCGAATGAGTATAATCGTAACCTGAAGCGGGTTTTCCGGATGAATTACATTAAATCCATCTGCAAAATTATACATTGGCTGGAAATAAGGATAAAGGTCTGGATGAGATTCAAGATTTGAGAATCCTGCATCAGGGAAAAGTTGTTCAAGAATCTTTATTCCCATGGAAACAAGTTCATCTTTTTCTCCGGCAACATGACGGTATGTCTTCTTTTTTTCTTCTTTTTTCTCCTCTTCCTTTTTCTCAGCCTTTTTCTTTCTGTCCGGAAGCAAAAGGTCAAATTTAGAAATTCCCAGGAATTTGAGAATTTCAGTTACCTGAGTCTTGAAAAAAGATGGAAATTCATCATATTCCTTGGAGCACATCCTCATTAAAAGAGGATACATGCCTCTGATTATCTGGTCATGAAGATAAAGCCACTCTGTTGCGGCCTGCTTTACAAGAATCTGGAGCTTAACTTTCTCAGAATTCGGATATTCAAGCAAATCATTGTAAATATCCTTGATGAGAAGTGAAACCTGCTGTTCACCCACATAATAGACAGTAAGCAAAAGCTTATAGACAGACTTAACAAAAGGAATAAGCATTGGAATCGTAAGGTTGTCAGCACTGCTTTCAACATCTGAAAGAAGTATCTTTATCTCGCGCACATTCCACATTCCAACAGAACGCAGAAAACGGAATTTCAAATCCGCCTCCGTCGCAATCTTTGCCTTATAGGAATCAGGGGCAATCTGTATGAAAGTCTTTATGGTAGCAATGAATGCCTGTATATGGTCAACATGACGCTTTGCAATATATTCGCCAAAATTTCGCTGAACTTTTTCCTTGTTTTTTGACGACATCATGAAAAAAAAGTTGAAAATGCCAAAATCAGGCTTTATGTCATATTCATCAGACATCATGAGCTTGTTCATGAGCTTTAAGTCCCTTGCAGAAACTTCAGGAAGCAATCCTTCAGACTTTACTTTTTTCTTGGAAGAAGAAATTTCATCGTCAGAATTTGAAACAGGTGCAGATGCAGAAGCTTCTCCGCCTGTAGTACCACGAGGCTTGATATTTCCAACTACGGCCCTATTTCGGTTCCTGCTTCCAGGCATCTTGGAACTATCTACAGGAACCGACCTTTCCTTGAGCACTTCGCCTCCAAGTTTTTTCTGAATCTCCAAGGCTTCTTTTGGATCAATTGGTCCTATATTCTGCCGAGTTCGGTCTATAGCACCCGGTTCAAGAGTTTTTGCTGGTGAATCACCCATAGTTATATCCTCCTCTTACTATAATCGGACTAAATAGTTCTCTGAAATACCCTGCAATGACTTAAAAGAAATTTTTTGGCCTTCAGATGTCACGACAGAACCTTCAAAAGTTCCATATATCGTATGGTTTACAGTCCTCACGATAAACGCACTGATTTTATTCACATTGACTGACTTGGAATTGAATGTCAAATCAATCATATTTTCCGTATCCTGAATGACCCAGCTTTTGGAAATTCCATAAGAATGCGTAATTCTAGCAGGTGGCAGCGGTGTCATCTTTCCATCATAAAAAAGAACATTTGAATTATACAAATCGGTATTGCTTGCATCATCAGAATCAGCACAAATCTTAAAGGCAATGAATTTTTCCATGACGATTCCGAATCCAAGCACAAATTCCCCGTGAGAATGAAACCGCATGTAAGTTCTCGTTATGTCAAAAAATGAAATTCCATCCGCAGTCTGGGAATTTTTCATGGTACCGTCTGAATACAAAAGGCTCACGGCACCCTTAAGTGAAAGACATGCATCATATTCGGCAGCAGCCCTTCTCTTTGTCGGATTTGGCTTTACAATCGTAACTTCTGAAAAAGACGAATCATCAAATGAAGATATGAAAGTACCGGTAGCAGTAGGTCTCACGTCATCTCCCTTGAGGTTAAAAATGACCGAAAGCTTACCGCATCCCCTGTCCCAGCTTATTCTCACATATCTTTTCTTCATGTAGTTGGATGTAAACGCATTGTCAAGATTATGAGGAATGAAACGCCTTCTAGGCCCCATGAAACAGTGATATACGAGTTTTTGTGAAGTTGACTTGTTCCAAAATACAATTTCCGCAAAACCGCAAATCTTCGCATCTATAAAATATATGTGACCTACATATTCAGGAAGATTAAATGAAAATGTGAGGCGGCTCTTTATCCTTAAGTTTGTTATGAAAACAGGCAATGGAATAACGCCAAACGGCCTGAATATTCCACGAATGTCGAGTCTTTTAGGATGTCCACGAAAAGTGCCGAAAACAGGTCTGCCATTTTTGACAAAAGTTTCCGGCATTTCCAAAATCTGCCTGGTATACAAAAAAAACCTCTTTGAAATCCCCAAAACTTATGCTTTCAGCACCTTGTGCCAACTTAAAGCACTTTAAACACCATAATTCCAGCAGTTTGGAATAACAGCAAGTTGACCAAAATCAATTCTCGATTCATATGGGACTTCATTTTTCCTTACAAAAGGTGTCCTTATATTTTATTAAAAGATTTTGCTTATTGCAAGTTTTTTTTGAAGTCCCGAATTTTCAGTAGAAAATCTACCTTACAAGCACAGTACCGTCTTCCTGGGCAATAAATGCAAGCGGTTTGTTTTTTGTGAAAAATCCACATTCAACAACGCCTGTTATGCGGTCAATCTTGTCTTCCATTTCTGCAGGATCGACAGGCTCTTTCCAAGTGCAGTCAAGAATCATGTTTCCATTGTCTGTGATTACAGGGCCTGCCTTTCTAACACCTTCACGAAGAACACATGTTGCGCCAAGTTTTTCAAGTTCATTCATTACAGGAACCCTTGCATCTGCAATTATTTCAACCGGCAGCGGAAATTTCGTTCCAAGAGACATGACGTTTTTGGAGCTGTCGGCAACAATTGCAAGAAAACCTGAATTGTACTCGACAATTTTTTCCCTAAGGTGAGCGGCACCACCGCCTTTTATGAGGTTGTTCTTCTGGTCTATTTCATCGGCACCGTCTATGGCAAGATCAAGATGACCGCCAATTGCACTGTCATTCAGCGTATATACCGGAATCCCATATTTTTCACATGCAAGCTGAGTCTGGAAACTTGTAACTACAGCCTTGACATCCTTAAGCGTACCGTCTGCAATGCGCTCAGAAAGTCTTTTTACTGCAGGCATGGCAGTAGAGCCTGTACCAAGACCGATTTTCATTCCGCTGAAAATTTTTCCGTCCTTAATCAAGGTGTCTACAGCAGTAACTGCGGCAAGCACTTTCTGTTCATCTTTTGTAATACTCATTAGAATTGTTCTCCCGTAAATAACTCAAATTGTTTATATGCCTGATATCTTAGCATGAAAAAACCGTTGCATGCCATACATCCAGCCTCTTTTGCACGCTTCATTACAGGAGTCTCTTCCGGCATGTATACAATGTCAAAAAGAGTTTCCTTTCCTGTAAAATCATAAAAGAATATCGGATCGTTTTCAGGATTTGATTCTTCTTCAGAATGCATTCCCTTCGACGTGGTCTGTATTATGACTTCAGAATATTTTCTGAGTTTTGATGAAGATTCAGGAGCAAGAGGAGCAAAATCAAACCCATACAAATCAGCAAGCTCCTGAGCTTTTTTTAACGTGCGGTTGAATATGCAGGCCTTGCCATTAAGTTTGTGCACGGCATATGCAACAGCCTTTGCAGCGCCACCGGCACCGATTATCGCAACTTTCTTGTGGCGAAGCGACTGGATTCCCATGAATTCAAGAAGAGACCTTGAAAAACCGTCAGCATCCGTATTGTAGGCAAGCCATTTGCCATCTTTTCTTACCACAGTATTGCTTGAGCCTATATCCAAAGCCTGTTCATCAACAAAATCCACTTTTCTTAAAACATCTTCCTTGTATGGCACCGTCACGGAAAAACCAGAAAGCCCCAATGTTTCAGCAAGTTCAAAAGTCTGGTCAAGCGACGGAGAACCAAAAGGTATGTATACGGAATTCATGCCATGAATCTTATATCCCTTGTTATGGATGGCAGGACTTGACGTGCCCTTCAATGGCCATCCCGTTATGCCGTATATTTTTGTGCGCTCATTTATTTCCTTCATGTGATATACGACATTCAATTCCTCAACATCAACATGTGCAAGAAATTCAAGCATTCTTGTTGACTCTGGAGCTGATGTATACGTAAGATAATTTTTAAGCCTGGAACCAAGGATTCTTGTGGAAAGCCCCATATGTCCCATGGCAAGAAGAATATGATTTGAATCAGGAAGTTTTGCAGCCTCGCGATAAAGATTCGTGACATCATCAAGAGAATGCGGAGTAAAAGCTATTTTCGGAATTTCGAGGCCCGATTTATTCATGGACTTAAGCTTTGAAATTATATCGTCAACAGGATTTTCCATATCGTGAAAACTTCTGATGATTTTTGTGCCGAAAGCCATGGTTGCATCTTCAAGGCTTGGAATGTGATAGTCATCCTCAAAATCAACATATTCAAAATTTTTCCTGCGGTCTTCATCAGCAAATGAAAGTGCACGGGCAAAAAGAATAGTCCTTGCAGACTCACCGTCAATGAATTTTCCACCGTCAATCTCACGCCTTATAGTAAGAATGCACGGCATGTTCGCAAGAGAAGGAAATTTTCTGATGTAAAGCGTTTCATCAGGATCAAGATGATCGACACGAAGCTCTACAAGATCTGCATATTTCCTGTATTTTTCAAGAACCTTAAGATCCTCTTCCAACGTCTTTTCTGTAAGGCAAAGACAAATTCTTGGTATATCCATAATCCACCCGTTACAAGGGCATCTTTAAAAACACTTTTATTGATGCCCCTAAAAATTGCAATTTTCAAAGGTTTCCATAAAAAGGCCGTCAAATTGTTGATGGCAAAACATTCTTTATGTCAAGCGAACCGTTTGAAAGATTCGAACAGTAAGTTTTTCCTTCGTATTCTATTGAAACATTCTGCACGAATTTTACGCCATGCTCAGTGTAAAGGCATGCATTTTCAAATTTTCCGTCTTTCCATGAAACATCTGCAAAAATTTTACCTTTAAGGCAAACTTTTTTAAGGGAACCGGATTTCCAGCAGTCAGGCACCGAGGACAAAAGTTTTATGGCTATAGTTCCTCCGTACTCATACCTGCTTGAAACTATTGATTCGACAGTATTCTTTAAGAAAGCGTCAAAGTTTTCAGGATTCGTCTGATTGTCATCATCTTTCAAATCATTTTCATTTTCTGAAACCTTGAGCCTTGAAACAACCGAAGAATATTTCGTGGCAGCATGTTCTTTTTTATCGATTATTTCAAGATATTTCATTGCCTTTAAAGTATTTTCAAAAATCTTTTTTATCTGAACCTGCGTCCTTGAATCAAAATCAGATATGTATGACATTTTTCCATCACGACTTTCCTTACCTTCCGTAAATGCCGGAGAAAGGACAAGATTTGTTTTTTCATCCACAAAGACAAGATATGATGCAAAAAAATCACATGCAGACTTGAGGATGTAGAAATTTTTCTTCAGGAATTTAATGTCAAGGGAATATTCATAATAGTCAATAATTGCATTTGAAATGCACAAAGCACCAAGCGGTATGTATGATGAGCGGAGATCTGTTCCATTTGGGGACGTATCGCCAAAAAGATCCGTTGAACCGTGGCATACAAATCCTTCTGCGTCATACATTATTGCAGACGTATTGATTCCATGCCAGAACATCATCTTAAGGAATTTTGCAAGAGGCAGGGAAAATCTTTCAAAACCGAACATCCCCGCGGCTTCGCTTGCAATTCCGTTTTTATCAAGGCGAAATCTCGTCTTTTTTGAAGAATCATAAAGCCACAATCCGTTTTCGAGAGACGGCAGACACGTTTTATCCTTGTTTGACGATATGAGCTTATAACGGCCATAATTGAAAGCAATTTCCATCAATGCAGACTTGTTGCCAGAAAGCTCTTCCATGGAAAGTTTTTCAAGTTCAGAATTTCCATCAACAAAAAGCGATGTGCCTTCATTCCAGGCAGCAAATTCATTTATATGTTCCGCACGCAGATTTTCATATGTCGTTCCACTTGCAAAACATACCCTTTTTAACGCCATGTCCACACATTTATATGCTTGCGTAAGAAGGCTCTTTGAAACATTTCCGCCTTTCTTCCTGAAATGATTGCTTCTGAAAGCTGTCTCCACATCCACATAAAGAGTAACGTCATCAGCCTTTTCCACAATCAGGCTTTCACCCAAAACCCTTACAGTTCCACCGGAAACAGATGCCGTCATTATGGTTGCATAAGGAATTCCCTGAGTATTTAGGGAAACTACGGTATCATCAGCAAGAGAATATTTTTTTGTACTTTCATCATCATGAATCTGGGCACGGAAAAAAATTCCTTTTGGAGTAGAAGACGACATGTGATAGACAAGAACATTTGAAGAAGATGAAACAAAACATTCCCTCGCATACGAAACAGAACTGCCATTTGTTTTTTCAGAAAAATCAGTTGTATTCGACTCTGATTCCACAGCAAATGAAGATGATGCAATCCCGGTTTCAAAGTCAAGGACTCTCCGATATGAATCATGATTTTTAAAAACATCGTCACGCACGCCAAAAGGTCCGTTAAGGCCAAATGTTTCTGCATCGTAAAAATCAATATGAATTTCACCTGCACTTTTGTAGTAAGACTGCTCTGAAGGAAGTGATGACATGCATTCATATGCAATTTCCTGAGCCTCACTTTTTCTTCCCTGGGAAATAAGAGTTCTTATGTGCTTGATGGATTTGGACGAATTTGGATTATTTCTGTCTGAATAGCATTTTGACCATACAGATTCTTCATTAAGCTTTATGATTTCATGAGAAATGTTACCAAATACAAGGCCACCAAGGCGACCGTTTCCTACAGGAAATGAACTTTCAGCGTCTAAAGCAGGCGCTTTATACCAGATTTTTTTCATACGGATTTATTCTAACACAAAACCCCATTTATGTCGACTAAGAAAACAAAGCCCGCTTTTAAGGGAAATTTATAGGCCGAATGTCAAGTTTTGAAAATTAATAATTTCATGGACATTTCCCCTGACGAAATGACAAATTTATAAAAAAAGAAGCCATCGGCAAAGTGCCACAAGTCATTTTTTAAAATAAGCTTTGGGCAAAGTGCCACGAACCATTTTTTTCTAAAATGAGCTTTGGGCAAAGTGCCATGAGTCATTTTTTTCCAAAATGAGCTTTGGGCAAAGTGCCACGAGTCATTTTTTTTCAAAATGAGCTTTGGGCAAAGTGCCACGAACCATTTTTTAAAGGAAGCCATCGGCAAAGTGCGGTGAGCTGTTTCTAAAAAAAGCAAGCCGTTTTTTTTAAGTGAGCGTTTTCAAAAAAGCCAAACCGTTAAAAAAATGAGCCGTTTTTCTTAAAAATGGACATTCCCCCTGCCGAAATGAAAAATTTATTAAGGGAACCTCTAAAAACTTAAAAACTCGAAATTGAACCTTATAAAACACATGAAGTACAAGAGGTCACTTTGAAAGATTATTTTGCCTTTGCGCCAAATGTTTTCGCATGACACAAAATTTGCAAATTATCACACATTTGAGGTTTTCCTGAGGTAAAAAAAAAGATATACTTCAATCAAATGAAAAATTTTTTGGAAAATGTTTTTTTTAGCGAACTGGATTCTCTTTCAGAGCTATTGTTTTTAAAAAAAGAAAACTGCTTTTTCTTTGAAACTGCAGAAAGCACAAATACATATCTGAAAGAAAAATCATCTGCAACCCCAAACTGCGACATGACACTTGTTTTTGCAGAGACACAGACACGAGGCAGAGGCAGACTGCAGCGCTCATTTTACTCACCATCACAAAAAGGACTTTATTTCAGCATTTATGCAGGCCATGACGGGAAAAAAAATCCCGGAGACTACACGGTTTCTGCGGCGGTAGCGGTAACTCGAGCCATAGAAAGCTTGTTTTCCGTAACTTGCATGATAAAATGGGTAAACGACATTTACATAAATGAAAGAAAAATTTGCGGAATCCTTACGGAAGCGGTACTTGATGACAAAACGAACTCCATAAAGGGATTTGTCATTGGAATAGGAATCAACATATTCAAAGATGAAAATGTACCTGAAGAATTAAAATCAAAAATCGGTTCCATAACACAAGCATGCGAAAAAAACACGATACGGGAAAAACTGCTTGCAAGATGCGTTTTTGAACTTCACCAGGCAATCTCCAAAAATGAAATTCCCATCGAAGAATACAGGAAAAAATCATTTCTCACGGGACGACACGTAAAAGTAATTCCCATAATAGATGATGAATCAACATCATACAATGCCACGGTTGAAGGCATTTCAGACAATGCGGAATTGATTGTAAAACTTGAAGACGGTTCAATAAAAAGAATATCGACTGGAGAAGTGTCTGTCAGATTTGATAATTGATAATTGATAATTGATGATTTTTTGCAGGCAGGGCACATGATAAAAAACGACTGAACGCATCGCGTAAAAAACTTTTTTGCAAACCGAAAGCCAGGCGGCAAAGGCACCCTCAAAGCAAAAAACGTTTCGAAGATGCCAAGTCACTCACAAAATCAGATTTCTAGAATTCGCCTTCATAAACAAGCAAATCTTTTCCGTTTACCGTGACAGTAAGGCCGTTTTCTATGTTGCTTGTATCCATGCCAATGTCTGAAACCCAAACAAGTTTTGGATTTATCAAGTGAACCATGTCGGCAGGCAAGTCACACGAACCTGTAACTATCATTCCGTCAATGATTCTTATGATTGGTATCCAGTTTTCATCAATGTGAGAGCAGAGGAAAATTTCTCCACGCTTTCCACGAAGATTGTTTATGGCTTCCTCAGGACTGTCTGCCTTTACGATTCTTCCGCTGATTTTTGTCTTTACGACGCCAACACCGCCATTTCTTCCGCGAGCCATGACGTTGCCGACTATGAGGATTCTGATTGTATTTACAGGAATAGGACTTGAAAGAGGTATTCCTGCGCAAAGAACAATTCTGTCACCCTGATTTACGAATTTGTCGCTTACGATTGTCTTGACGGCATTCTGAATCATTTCTTCGCTGTCATCTGCAAGTTTCGGCGTATAAAGAGGAATTACACCCCAGTTTAAAAGAAGCTGACGCTGAACGCGATGATCAGGAGTAACTGCAAAAATCGACTGTTCGGGACGGAAAGTGCTTATCATCCTTGCAGTATGGCCACTCAAGGTAGGAACCAATATGGCCATTGACTTTATTTTTCCAGCCGTAAGATATGCCATATGAGCCATTGCACGACCAAGACTTATGTCAGTATCAAGATTCTGGGCCGTGTCCTTTATCCTCTCACAGTACTCCTCGCTGTCTTCCACTGATTTCGCAATTCTTGCCATAGTCATGACGCTTTCTACGGGATATGCGCCATTTGCAGTTTCGCCAGAAAGCATTACGGCATCTGTACCGTCAAAAATCGCATTCGCAACATCTGTAAGTTCTGCACGTGTCGGACGAGGATTCACAATCATGGAATCAAGCATCTGGGTTGCAGTAATCACAACCTTTCCCTTCTTTCGAACAACTTCAATTATGTGTTTCTGGGCAAGAGGAATTCTTTCCGTAGGAAGCTGCACTCCAAGGTCTCCACGAGCAACCATTATGCCATCGGCAACCTCAGCAATTTCTTCTATGTTGTCAAGACCTTCTTCATTCTCAATCTTGGCAATAATCTTCATCTTAGAGCCAAGAGAATCAAGATATTTTCTTATTTCACGAACTTCATTTGCAAAACTTACAAAACTTGCGGCCACAAAATCACAATCCATCTCATGAGCAAACGCAATGTCTTTTTTATCCTGCTCGCTCAAGATAGGAAGCCCCGCATGCAATCCTATGAGATTTACGTTTTTACGGCTTCCGATTTTTGCAGAATTGTCGGCAGTACAGTGAACTTTTTCGCCTTCCACATAATCAACATTCAAGCTTAAAAGACCGTCTGCAATGAGGATTTTAACGCCCGGTTTTGTCTTTTTCGGAAAATCCTTCCATGAAAGTGAAATATTTGCACTCTTTCCGTCTGATGCTTCTCTTGAAAAACAGCCATCAACGGTAACAATTACCTTGTCGCCTTCATTAATAAGAATTGTCCCGTTGCCTTCAACATCTCCGGTTCTTATTTCAGGTCCTTTTGTATCCATTAAAAGCGCAACAGGCTTGCAAACCTTTTCACTTACGCGCTTCACTCGTTCCATCTGGCTTTTATGATATTCGTGATTTCCATGTGAAAAATTAAATCTTGCAACATTCATTCCAGACACAATCATTTTTTCAACAATTTCATCATTTTCTGTCGTAGGCCCCATAGAGCACACAATTTTAGTTTTAATAGAATACATTTTACCTCTTTTAAAAGACAGAGCAAATCAAAATCCTTTCAGCCATCATGACAACAAAAACTTTTACTTTCAAAAAATTAAAAACCAATTTTTTTGAGTAAATTAAAGCTGTTTTCGTTTTCAAAAATGACATTCAGTCCAAAAGATTTACTAGTCTTTTTTTGCAAGCAATTTTGTTTGCATGTCAGGATTATAAAGTGCAAGAACTTCGGCGGCAAATGCTTCGTCAAGTGCATCTTTATAACTCTGTATGCTTGAAATATAATTCAAAGTTGTCTGTGGCGTATTGTTTTTCCTTACCTTGCTTGAACCTGCATTATACATTGCAAGGGCGGCAATTTCGTTACCTGCTGTATTCAGGCAAAATCTCAAATGCGAAAGGCCATAATATGCAGAAATTTTCGGATCATAATAATCTGATTCTGAAAGTTTCGGAAAACTTGTATTGTTAAGCTGAAAAAGGCCCCTGTCTACAGTTCCGTTTATGTTCTTGTGCATAGCATTTACCTTGTATCGGCTCTCAGTGTATGCAAGCGCAAATGCAAGAGAAAGAGGAATGTTGTATTTGTCTGCAGATGCAAGAATTGCCTGTGCCACATCCCTGCTGTTTGTGATTCTTGTGTAATACCATTCAACAGCCGTCTTTGTCTGATCCTGGCGATAAAGAACAAGCCCTGTATCTTCTGTTTTTTTCAATTGAAGCACAATCTGAGGATATTCTTCATTAAGCAAATTTTCATAATCCACATTCTCTGCAACAGAATTTTCATTTTCATCATTATCCTCTTCCATGAAATGAGGAACTTCCGCTGTCTCCTCGGCCGGCGTAAAAACCAAAGTACAAACACAAATCGCAATAAAAAAAATACTGAAGACAAACGTTCCAAAACACAATCTAACAATATTATCACGTTCAAAATCCATAAGAAAATCTCCGTGTTAAACTAAAATCTTCCGATGTAGAACACATAACAAATAAAAAAAACAAAACCACATAAGAAGATTAATACTAACGCAAAGCATTTTGACAAAAAAAGCAGTTTTATTCAAGCAAGTTATAACATCTTTTTGAAAAATATTACGTTTTTCGCAAACAGTACACCTTATCTGAAAATAGTTCTAAACCAGCACATTTCGTCGGTATCTTTCATACAAAAGAACACCGGCAGCAACAGAAACATTAAGGCTGTCAATTTTACCGCAAGTAGGAATACTTACTATTTTATCGCACTGTTCTTCCAAAAGACGAGCTATTCCGCACCCTTCGCTTCCCATTATAATGCATGTTTTTGGAGAAAACTCTATTTCAGGCAATTTTTCTCCGCCCGCATCAGCACCGTATACCCAAAAACCGTTTTCCTTTAAAAGCTGCACGGAACGCACAAGATTTGTAACTGTAGAAACCGGCACATAACTTGAAGCACCGGCACTTGTGCGCGCAATAATCTGATTGTCCTTGAAATCGCTTGCACTTCTGTGATCGGGCAAAACAACAAGTGATGCACCAAACTGGTCACAAGAGCGGATTATGGCACCCACATTATGAGGATCCGTAACGCTGTCCAAAACGACAACTGTCGCATTTTCAGGACATGAGGCAAGCCAGTTTTCAAGCTGCACGTCATTCTTCGCACGTTCTTCCTCGTTTTCAGCAACAAGAACGATTCCCCTATGGTCACGAGCCTCCAAAGGAAGTGAAGATACAAGTTTTTCAAGCTCTTCATCTTTTGCAGAAACCACTTCAATCATGGCTTCCTTGGCCTGTGCTATTATTTTCTTGACTCTAGGTCCCATCTTGGAATAATAGATTTTTACGGAAGAATCATTTTTCTTTTCTTTTGATACCTTTCGAACCCTTTCTTCAACAGCATGAAATCCTGTGTAAATATTCATAAAATCCACCACAAAAAAAGGGGCACTACATGCACCCCCCCATAAAGTATTCGGGTCATTCCAAAAACTTCTGTTTTCAGAACCTCCCGCATTAAAAAAACAAATTCCAATTCACTAGAAAAAACAAGACATTTCTTTACCCAACAACACGCCGGGCAAAGAAAAAATTTTAGTTCTTTCCGCAGCAGTTCTTGTACTTCTTTCCAGATCCACAAGGACACGGTTCGTTTCTGCCAACCTTTCTGCCTTCACGAACAACAGTTGTAGGTCTCATCATGCCTTCAACATAGAGCCATTCTCCGTTAGTCTTTCTGAAACCTGCAATTTCGTGATGAATGTCATGCATTCCCTTTGAAGTATATTCTGCTTCAAATTCAACAATTGATTCATCTTCTTTTGTATTTTCAGTCCTTAAAATGCGAAGTCCGTGCCATGTGCTGTTTTTGGACCAGTCTTCCGTAGCCTTTCGGTCAATTTCAGCAATCTTTTCACCAGTCTCACAAGTGTTGATGATGAAGTCTATTTCCTGCTTAACATAAGCCGTATAGCGTGCACGCATCAAAGCTTCTGCTGTAGGAGCCTTTTCTTTTCCCTTAATGTAAAGTTCGCAGCATTCAGAATAAGTTTTACCTGAGCCGCATGGACATAAATCTTTATTTTCACTCATAGTCTGTATATTATATCAAAACAAATAATGTCATTCAATATGAAGTATTGCATTTCAAGCTTACAAATCAGCCATTTTAGCTAAAATCACATTTTCATGATGTCAAATATTTAAATTGTCTAAAAAAATATTCCAAGGAAACCAGTTTTCGGCTTGCTTTCCTGCATCGGTTTGCATGACAATGTGTTTTTGCAAATATTTGGGTTTTGATTGCAAATTTGTCGTAAGAGTAAGCATCGGCATGCGTTGGGTGGCGAATTTGCGATTTGGTGGGTTTTAAATTGCAGATTTGCGTAAAGATAGACATCGGCATGAGTTGGGGGCGTTTGCGACAGGAATGGGTTTCGACTGCAAATTTGCATGAAGAATTACACTGGAATGCGTTGGGGCGCCCCTTTGGCGGTTTGCGTCAGGATTCTCGGTTTGCATGTAAGCCATCGGTCTGAAAACCGACTCACGGTCTGCCACTTTGCGACAGTTTGCATCAAGTGCCACAATCGGCGTTCTGCATGCCGGTTTGGAAACCAATGAACATAAATTCTATTGGAAACCTCTAAAAAAGGCGGCAAAAGTAAAATCCAAGCACAAAAAATGCCTTTTAACTCTTGCCGCCTTCAAAAAAATCCTCAAGAAAAACATTCCTGGGAAAACCAATGAATGTAAATTCTATTCAATGACTTCAAGCTTTATGTTGTCAATGAAAACATCATGCTCAGTGCCGATTCTCGCATTGATTGTACCCATGGAGAACGTAAGGATTGTATGTTCGTCATCATCATACGTCATCTCAAATTCATTGGTAAACGTCTGGTTAAAAACATCCAGTTCTACAGTAGGAGCAAAATTATATGGAGTCCAATCCTCTGCCCCGTATTTTGCCTTCCACAAAGCTCCGTCTCGCTGAAGGGCATATTTTATCTGCCTTTTCATGGTAGAATATGCATCAAAAGAAAGACGATATTTCTTGCCCTTTAAAAGCGTCACGTTGTTTTGCTTGAGCTGGATTTTCCAGTCTACGTCAGCAGTATCCTTTATGGTAACAGATGCCGCATCGTTGTTTTTTCGCCCCCTTGCATCTTCATGCAGGCTGTCAATTCCTACTTTTGAAAGATCTCCCGTGTACGAATAGAGTTCCCAACCTGCAAGACCGCTTGAAAAACTTCCGTTAAGGACAAGTGCATCTTCCTTTATGGCAACGTCATCTATAAGATAGACTTCATTCTTTCCAAAAACAAATTCCACGTCAGGCTTAGGAAAAACGGATGAAAGGTTGAATTTTCCGGCATAGGTTCCTCCATCCTTTTTTTCAAGGGAAAGTTTCTTGCCTCCAACTTTTACGCTGATGCTTTCCGCATTGCCAGAACTGCACTTGAAAGACAAAAGATAATCGATGTTTGCGTTAAGTCCGAGACCTTCCTGATAAAGGGCAGCTTCACCATTTGTATTGTCAACCCTGCACTCACGCACGTTGTCCACATTCGTTACTGATATTTCAGTATCCTTTGTGTAGCACCAATACTTGAGTCTGTCATCACCTTTGTCAAATTTGCCATTATAAATGTAGTTTCCGTCAGAAAGAACAGTTTTTTCTTTTCTCGAAGGACCAAATGTCCCCGTAGCCTTGAGGGACACGTTTGAAATCCATATCGTACCGATAGACTTGAATGCACCCATGTTGTAGTCGATTCGTCCGTTTGGATCGTCAGAATCCTTCATGGAAAACTTATAAGAATATGTCTTTTTCTCAGTTCCAAGCTTTGCAGTCTCATCTCCAAAATAGCGCATGTATCCTTTGTCCGGAGAACAGATTCCCACATGCATGTCACGGTCTTCTGAAGCACGGGCATCAAACTTGAATTCATACTCTACGCCTTTCTGAAGTGGAAGAAATCCCTGCACAAGCTGAACTGCATAGTCAACAGAGCCAGGATTCTTTGTTTCAATCTTTATCTCGCCATTTTCAAGAGTTGCCGTGGCATTTCCGCCCATCTGAGTCATGAACTTCCAGTCCGCATCATCAGAAAGGTTCTCTTCAGAAGAAAAATCTCCGTTATTGACAAAATTTCCGTCAGTATTTGCCTTTCTCAAAGTCTTTTTCTGAACCTTCATCTTTACGTTCTCGTCATAGGAATCCTTCTGGTACACCTTTACGTAATCTACAACCATCTGTGATTTTTCATCAAAAGTTGTGGTCTTGTCAGGATTTCCAGGCCAGTTTCCTCCAACTGCAACATTGAGTATCATGTAAAATTTCTGGTCATAAGGAGCCGGAAACGTAATCTCGTCATCACCGGCTTTTTTTGAGAACCATTCGGTGGCATTTCCGATATATTTACCGTCAACATAGAATTTCATTTCATCAGGAAGCCATTCAAGGGAATACACATGGAATTCATCAGCAAAATTGCCTTTTTCAAGATCATACGAAACCTGAGACATCGTATGAGGTTCTCCAAAATGAAGAGTTCCATAAGTTGTGGAAAGTTTGTCTCCAAGCACTTCCATTATGTCTATTTCACCGCACTTCGGCCACTGTCCGTACATGCTTTCGTCAGTCGGCATCATCCAAAATGCAGGCAAAAATCCCTTTCCGCGTGGAACTTTGAGTCTTGCTTCAAAAATACCGTATTTGAAATCTTTTTTTCCCTGTGTGTTTATTCTTCCCGATGTATAAATTCCACCGAATTTTTCAGGCTGAATTATAAGATTTCCATTTTTAAGATAGACATTCCTCTCAGAAATTATGTAAGACTGAAGCTCATTGTTGACCCATCCTGCAGGATGTTCCTCATAATTCCAAACAGATTCGTCAAGTTCCTTTCCGTTAAAGTTTTCCTCAAACTTCAAATTGTAGCCGTCATAAGAAAGGTCTTTGGCCATCTTGATTTTGTCTTTTCCGCACGATGCAAGAAGAATGCATGCAGAAAGGCAAACAAAAGCATTTTTTTTCATTTTATATTTCCTCCATAATTTCTTAAGGGAATCTGACATTGAAGACGCGTATTTATGATTTGCCCCCAAAATTTGCAATATTTAACGTGATTTGGGCAAAATGATTTTAAAATCCTCAGGAAACACCGGTTAATTTCACCTCAATTAATCATCGCTTCCCTCAGTATGCAACAATTTTTGAAAGCACATTTTTAAGATGGTCGTCAATGAGGCCGAAATCCATCATCTTGTAGCTCCATGTCGCATGACCAATCTTGTATTTCTTGAATGCACCGTGAATGTCATTGTACCAGTTGAGCGTCGTTTCCTCGTCTGCCTTGTTGATGACACCATACTCTCCGCAATAAAGATATGCATCGCGCTTCTCCGCAAAAGCCACAGCCTCCGAAAACATCTTGTCAAAAAATTCAGGACCATAGTTTTCCGTTCCAAGAGGATCTGCTGCACCAAGAAGTTCAGGACATTCCTTTCCAACCTTTTCAAGAAGCTCCTTTGCGGAAATAGGATACTTGCACCTGAAATCAAGACTCATCCTTTTGTCCCAGTGCATGCCCTGATGCGTTACAGGAAGAGGATCGTAACAGTGGAAATTGTACACGATGTTTTTGTCATGAAAATCCCTTATGCATGGAATCGTATGAATGCTGTTGTTCTGATAGCTTCCCACAAGGATTTTATGATTCGGACAAGTTTTTCTTATAAGCTTTATGGTTTCATCCGCAATCTGCATCCAAGGCTCATTATCTTCTTCGTTTACAACCTCATTCAAAAGCTCAAATGCAACTGCTTCGTCTGCGGCAAAATGTTCGGCAATTGTTACCCAGAGTTTCTTGAAATACTCTATCAGCACGGGAGACGTAAAAAAAGACTTGTATGTGGAAGCCCTGTCAAACACATATCCCTGAGTCTTATGAAGATCTATCAAAATGTTCAGGTTAAATTCCCTGCACCAGGAATAGCATCTGTCAATGAATTCAAATGCATTATCCTTTATGGTACCGTCATCATTCTGCAAAAGTTCATAGTCTATAGGAAGACGGACATGATCTTTTCCCCATGATGCAATTCGCTTCACGTCATCCTTCGTAATGAAAGTCTCATATCGCTCACGCGTATGATCACACTGAGAAAGCCATCCACCCAAATTGATTCCATTGTCAAATCCAACAAGTTTTTTCATTCGAACACACCCCCCATATAAAGGACATCCATAAAATTTTGCAATTTTCAAAGCATTCACTTAAGCGATGGTTAATTTCACCTCAATTAATCAGCACTTCCTTAATTATTAAGCATTATTCCATATAAGGATACATTGTTTTTTCTTTTTTTGTTAATTTTTTTAGGATTATGACTGTTTTTTTCAGCATTACGCTTGATTTTTTATACCAGTTAGTTTAGTCTGAACTAAATGCCAAGGAAAGCATGAAAAATACATTTTCCTCATGGATTTTTTCTGATTCTGCTGCATGGACTTCAAAAGGAAACCTGTTTTATCATGCATATTCGGCATTAGTTTTCACTTTACAATTTTTGTAGAGTTATATAGAAGGAGTCAAAATGTACAGGAATTTTGCCCGTAAAGCATTACTTATTCTGGCAACTGCATCTATTTTGTCAGGTTGTGGTAAAAAAAGTGAACCGGTAAAAACTACCGAAGAAGCACCAGTAAAGGAATCTGTTTTTGTAAAAAAACCGACGATATCATACGCAACGGCTACAGTCATATACGATGAGATGGCTCTTTGGACAGAAAATGCCGACGGAGACATGGTATGGCTCATGACGCTTTCAAGGGGAACACCTTTCCAGACCATAAAGGAAGACGGTGAATTCGTGACAAAAGAAGCCGACAGAATAATCAGCAAGAAAAAGGAAAAACGCAAATTCATAAAAGCACTTTACGAAGACAAGGAATGCTGGGCCCAGGAAAACATGACTGCAAATGATTCAAAACCAGGCGTCATACTTGAAGAAAACACATGGCTTTACAACAATCCAGACATGCTTGAAACACCTAAGGTTAAGGTAGGTTCAGGACTTCTCGTGGCAGTTCACAACAATGGCGAGGAAAACGGATTTGAAAAAATCAGCCTCCTTGATGAAAAAGGCACGTTAAGAAAAGACGTATACGTAAAGAAAAACAGTGTGTCAATTGCAAAAAATGAAGTTGCCACAATAGTTTTAAAGTCAAAATTTGACGGCATAGAAGATGAAATCGTAAAGCAGGAAGTTCTTGAAGTTTTGAATCTCCTGGGTGAGAAATAAGGGAGCATGACATGAAAAGAATATTGTTATCCATAATTTTTTCAATGGCAGCATGTGTGCTGTCATTTTCAGAATCATATGCAATGCTTCAGGACAACGGTGCATTGTGGGTGGAAAATGACAATGGTGAAATGGTTTGGAAAAAATCTGTTTCTGCAGGAACAATCCTCGAATCATTGAATGACGTAAAAAATGCAGTAAGCCTTTCAGGCAAAAAGAAGGAACAGCCTTCAGACTTTGCAAAGGTAAGCTACAACGGAAACGAATACTGGGTAAAGGCAAACAGGATTGCAAAGGGAAAAGTCGGAGTAATCACGACACCTTGCGCAATATACAAATCAGCAAGCCTTTCAGACTTCATGACAAAGACACATTTTGATGCAGGCACAATAATCGTTGAAAACTCACCTTCCATAAAGATATGCAACATTGAGATGAGAAAAGTTCAGTA
This sequence comes from Treponema sp., assembly GCA_045627025.1. Classification (GTDB taxonomy): domain Bacteria; phylum Spirochaetota; class Spirochaetia; order Treponematales; family Treponemataceae; genus Treponema_D. The sequence continues at coordinate 24,636 of JAZQMW010000035.1, forward strand.
TTTCAGCACATCTTATTATGCAGTAAAGGAAGTTTACGTTCTTGAATCAAAAGCTTCATTTAACGAAGAAGACATGAAGGCATTCATTCTTGCAACAAAAATAAAGAGCGTTGAAGACGAAGACTTGAAAGATGAACTCATAAGCAGCCTCGAAAGCCTCAATCTTAACGAAAAGACACTCATTTCTGTAAAAACAATTGCAGGACTCATTGAACCGGAAATGCCTTTATCGGAATCAACAGAAACGGCAGAAGGTGCAGGTGAATCAAACGCAGAAGATGCTTCGGAAAATGCAGAACTTTCTGAGCAGTCAGAAGAATAAATGACAACTTTAATCCTTGTCCTTAAGAACTTACGGCAGCATGAAATGCCAAAAATTCAAGGGCAAGGATTTTTTTATATCCCAAAATAAAAATCAAAGCTTGTCTATGAGCATTGAACACTTTCCTGAAGGAATAGGCAAAGTCTTTTTCTTCTGGTCTATGATGTTGATTGTAAAATAGTACAGCTTCTCACTTTCCATTTGAATTTCCCATCCACGGTTAGTCTTGTTGCTTAAAATGGTGATGAGGTTTCTTTTGAGGGAAAGTTTTTCTATTCCCATTATCTCAAGATTTGGAATAACCCAGTCTACAGTTTTTCTAGGAAGGCTTATGCTCAAACCAATTACATTTTCTATCATAAGTGCAACTGTGGAAAGACCGGTATAATGCATGAACCTCTTTCTTGGAAATTCAGGATTTGAATCGCAAAGAGCAGAACCTTCCCTGTTTGGAAGATATGCCTCATAAAGGTCACCCTTCACTTTTGAATCAGCAGGACTCAATCCCTCAAGGACATAATAAAGATGACGTATGCAGCATTCTCGGGCAAAAGCAAACCTCTGGTACTTCTCAAGCCCCTTTATGACCATGAAATTATACGGTGGAACTACAGAACCGCAAAAACCGTTTCCAGATTCACTGAAGTGTGGATTATCAGCACTCAAAGTCGGGAACGGATGTTCTGTACCGAATGTCTCAGGATTACTGAGATGTGCGATAAGCAAATCTGCCCTGTCTGCATTTGGAATTTCAGCAAGCAAAGGCCAGAAACCTGCAATTGTCTTATGAGGAAGACGTTTCTCATCCTTGTCCAAATCATGGTAAAAATTAGTTTCAGAATCCCACATGAGACTGTTGATGCGAGTCTTCAAGCTGAAATACATTTTCTTGTACTGAAAGCTAAGCTCCTTGTCGTTAAGGATATCACCAAGAGCAGACATATGTGCAACATTAATTGCCATGCAGCAGTTAAAATCTACAGGATAAAAAGAACCGTCGCGAGGTGCATTGAACATTGACGAACACTCAGGAGGCACGGAATAAAGTCCATTCTGCATCTTGAATTTGCTGTCAATCCATGTCATGTAATTTTTAAGGACAGGCATTATTTCCTTTACGCGACGCTTGTTTGCACTCTTGTGGTACAAATTGTATTCAGCCCATGCAAAAAGAGGAAGTCCTATGCCTTCAGGATTCTTCTCATCCAAAACAGGCTTGTTTGAAGCAAGATCATACTTCCAGCGGATAGCTCCATCTTCTTCCTGACGCTCATAAAAATAATCAAGATTCTTGTTTGCTGGAAAGTTACGGTTAGAGTAAACTAAAAAAAACGATGAAAATATGGATTCAAACTGATCAAGAACATATTTGCCATTTTCCGGGTAAACAAAATATCCGGAATCATCAAGCTCTCCAGATGATGGATCAATCCAATAATCAGAAAGCCAATTCCATGTCTTGTCATATATATCAACGAAATCCTGATCGTAAAAATGGATTTTCGGAAAATCACGCTTATTCAAAGTTTTACTCCTAACTTTTCAATATAAGTCTCAACATTATAGCATAATTTTTTTAAAAAAGAACATTTTTTAGTAAAAAAATTTAAGAAAAATTACGATTTTCAGCTTTTATTATTGACAAAACTGTCCTTTTTAGCCTTATTATGCTAAAATCTCAAAAACATCCAAGTATATTTCAAAAAAAATCCTTCCAAACTTCATTTTTCATCATGAAAAACAAAAGGAACATGCACGATTAAAGGCAGAATCATGATTGGGGACAGATTAAAAATTGACTTTCCAATGACTTCCCCAAATTAAAAACTACAGTCTGTCAGATGTGAAAGATTCCCTTGAACAAACAGAATCTATGTAATATTATAATTCAATGAGAGCAAATTTAAATATACGCACTTCACTTTTGGAAAGATTTTTAAAATACGTAAAAATAACAAGCACAAGCGATTCAGAACGCGCTGATGCAGGAATGATGCCAAGCACAAACTGTCAGTGGGACATGGCACGCTGCATTTTTGAAGAATTGACAAACCTTGGTCTCCAGAATGTGACCACGACACCGGACTGCTACACATATGGAATTTTGCCAGCAACGGAAAACTTTCTGGGAACCCCTTCCATTTGTCTCCTTGCACACATTGATACGGTTGATGAAGTAAGCGGACAAAACGTAAAGCCGCAGGTCATGGAAAAAGGCTATGACAAAATCATAAAATCAGACGGCACCACACTTCTCGGAGCAGATGACAAGGCAGGAATTGCAGAAATCATAACAATGCTTGAATACTTCAAGAACAATCCTGAAATTGAGCACAAGGCAATTGAAGTCATGTTTTCACCGGACGAGGAAACAGGACACGGCATGGACAAAGTGCCAATGAACCTCATAAAGTCAAAATGCGCATATACTGTTGACGGAGGCTCTCTTGGAGAACTTGAGACAGAATGTTTCAACGCCGTCAAGTCAGAAATCATTTTCGAAGGAATTGCATGCCACACAGGAACTGCAAGAAACATGATGGTAAACGCAAACTTCATGGCATCATCTTTCATACAAAATCTTCCACACATGCAGCTCCCGGAAACCACAGACGGTTACGATGGATTTTATGCGGTAATGAACATGGAAGGTTCAATTGAAAAAAGCAAAATCACGGTATTTTTAAGGGATTTTACGCAAAACGGAATGGAAAACAAAAAGCACACCGTTGAAAGAATCGCAGAAACGGTAGCCTTAACTTTTGGCGGAAAAGCTTCAGTCAACCACATCGAGCAATACAAAAACATGAAAGACAACCTCAACAAGGCACCGTATGTAACAGAAAACCTTGTAAAAGCATACAAACAAGCTGGCGTAGAACCGACATTCACACCAATTCGAGGAGGAACAGACGGTTCAAGGCTCACGGAAATCGGGCTTCCTACACCAAACATTTTCACGGGCGGACACAATTTCCATTCAAAGGATGAATGGGCAAGCCTTGATGAAATGGAAAAAGCATGCGAGATATTGATAAACCTCTCGACAATTACTTCGTCTTGCTGACGGTTTGTTTTTTTTGAAACAATACGTTATAATAGAAGAAGTTTATAAAAAAGCCCATGCCAAACCGCAGTCATGCATTTGCAATCATAAAACACGGGGCATAAAGGCACAGAATACAGGAGTTAAAATGAGAACAAAGGTATTAAGCGTTGGAGGCTCAATTATTGCGCCAAATAATGTTGATGAAGAACTTCTTCTTGATTTCAGCAAAATGGTAAATGAATGGCTGCAGGCAAATCCGGACGGACGCCTCATCTTTGTAGCCGGAGGCGGTGCTCCTGCAAGAATCTACCAGAATGCATACAAAAACATTGCGATAAGATTCAACGAAGACCAGAAAAAATCACTTTCGTTTGCAACAGACGAAGATACAAACAAGGCATGCGACTGGATAGGAATCATGGCAACAAGACTCAATGCCCAGATTTTAAAAACAGTTTTCGGACCTCTCTGCGAACAGGATGTAGTAACAGATCCTACTGCAGTTTCTGATTTTACAGGACGCATTCTTGTAGCCGCAGGATGGAAGCCAGGCTTTTCCACAGACAATGATGCAGTTCTTCTTGCAGAAAAATTCAAGGCAGACACTGTCGTAAACCTTTCAAACATAGAAAAAGTTTATACTGACGATCCAAGAAAAAATCCAGATGCAAAACCAATAGACAACATTTCATGGAAAGATTTCCGCAAGATGGTCGGCGACGAATGGGTTCCAGGAAAAAACTGTCCGTTTGATCCAATTGCATCCAAAAAAGCGGAAGAACTAAACCTCAAGGTTATTTGTGCCGCTGGAAAAAACATCAAAAACATCAGGAACATACTTGATGACAAAGAATGCATAGGTACTACAATCTGGAACTAAATTCCTGAAAACAGGAAAGTGCCCGGCCGGAAACGTAAAATTCACTTTTGGCCAGGCACAAATCTTGCATTCAAAAGCAAAAGTCCAAGACAAACGAATTGAATGTGCATCAATAAAACAAGCGGGAACCACATGAAAAAAACAGCATTATCTTTTAGTTTAATCATTCTTATGCTCACCGGCTGCATATCTACGAAACAGCAAAAACCTACAAGAAACCTTGCAGGAAAAGGCGTTAAAAATGCTGATTCACTTGCAGAGTTTTTTATGAGCCAAAATCCTGACGAAGATTATGAACACATAAGGCAATTTGCATCCATCTACATAAAAGAATGCCGCAACGAAGGCATCAACAGCGACTGTGCATTCGTGCAGATGTGTCTCGAAACAGGATTTCTTCGATTCGGAAACCTTGTAACGCCTGAAATGCACAATTATTGCGGTCTTGGTTCAATCGATGAAAACAACAAGGGTGAAGTCTTTGAAACTGAACAGCTTGGAATTCGCGCACACATACAGCACCTTCACGCGTATGCCACAAAAGAAGACAAAGTCCTGAAAAATGAATGCATAGACAGAAGATACAAATACGTAAAACCCAGGGGAAAGGCAGAAACAATAGAAGGACTTGCAGGAACATGGGCCGCAGACAAATCATATGCAGAAAAACTTGAAGGTCTTCTTTTAAAGCTCGAAAATTTCTGACAACCTTAAGTCACACAAGAACGCACAATACGGCATCAAATGCATGCCGTATCAACATGCATCCACATTGCAATCCAGATTAATCGGCAAAAACAAAAGGCCACCCAATCAAAGGGCAGCCCAGTCTTTATTAAATTATTCTTAAATCAACTTGATTAATTGATTTTTACATTACGTTAAATTATTAAAATATAATTAAAATAACATTAAAATTAAATAGAGAAAGAAACCACGGCACCAGGCTCTGGCATTACGCCGGCAAGACCATAAGGTGCAGGCTGTGCATTTACAGTTGCAATCGTAGTCTTTACTTCTTCCTGAAACTGCTTTATCATCTCATCCTTCTGCTCATCAGAAAGTGAAGCAATCTCGTCTGGATTAAGGGCATCCTTTTTTTTCATGGAAACAAGCTGAGAAATAAGAGTATTGAGAATGCGAACCTTTATGGCAGGAACACTGCTTCTTCCGCGCTCTGCAGCCCTACCCTGTACATAGTCAAGCTGAGTATATATGACATCTGCAGGCTTTACAGGAACACTCAAGCTTCCCGAATTTGACGATACGATTGAATTATATGAATGTGCGTCTAATCTTATTCCATTTGAATACATGTTATTACCCTCAAATTCATTATCGGACATGAAAATGCAGAGTTTAGGAATTCTAAAATTGTCAAGCTTTTTTTTTAAGTTTTTTGGAAAATGATTAAACAGGACAAAAAAAATCAAAGGAAATCTTTTAGCAGAAATTTGAATTGACATCAAAATCATCATGCAAAAGATTCCCTCAGATTGAAACATTAAACGGAAATCTTAAAAATACTGCTTTTCCCAGTCGGCAATACGTGTCTCAAGTGTAGTTATTTCATTTTTGGAATCAGAATTCGTACTTTCCTTAAGATATGGAATTATAACCTTGGATTTAAGGCTTTCCCATCTGTATGGCAAAATATTCGGCACTGATATGAAATGCTCTGGCGGCATATTTCCAAGAAGCTGCCTGTAATAAACAGGATATATCTTCTCATTTACTTCTTTAAGTGATGAAAATCCACCTGCAATTCCAAAGTTTTTAGAATCAAGCCTCATCTTTTCCGTACGCTCAAGAAGTTTTCTCTGTGTTTCCACCTGCATGAACCATGTAATGAAGCGTTCAGATTTTGTCTTGTGCCTTGACTTCTTATATAGTCCCATTGTGGTTATGTCATCTTCAATCGGAAGAGTCTGATCCTTCACAATCCATTTATATGAAATTCCAGAAGACTGAACCTCTGACAGCGTAAAAAACTTATCGCTTGTAATATATGCAAAAAGACTTTTTCCAGAAAGAACCTGACTGTAATTCGGCATGTAAAGATAGCGGAACTTAAAGTTCTCCTCTGCCGTAGTACTTGTATTTCTTGCAACCGTCCAATCTTTTATGGAACCGATAGTATCTTTCAAAGCTTTCTCATTCCAAAGAAAACTGGAACCTTTTTCCTGATAGCCGATATTGTTGAGTTTTGTGACAAGATAAAGGAAATCATCATCCCAAGAAGGCGCAAATCCCATGACGGAATAAAGGTCGTTGTCATTTTTCACATTGAAATTTCCTGCAAATTTTTTTATCGTATCCAGGGTAAGAAACTGGTCATTTTCAACAAGATGCTCATTTTTCTTGCTGTACATCATTGCCGGAAGATTAAAACTTATCGGTATGAGGTAAAATTTGTCATTGATGCTGCCATATTCAAGAATCTGCTTGTAAAAACTTCCACGTAAAAGTCCACCTTCCTGAAAAAGATAATTAAGGGGAGAAAAATATTTTCTGGTAAACGAATTTTTAAGCCAGGAACCGATTATGATATCAGGCTGAATCTCATTTTTAGATGGAGGAATGGAACCTGCAAGCTGCTCTTTGTAGAGAACAATTGCCTTTTCCTTTTCATGAGTCAAATTGAAATATTCAGCATAGGAAACAATCTCCGCATTGTCAGTCCATATCACGATAGGTGCATCGTTGTCATGCGAACAAGATACTGCGGAGAAACAAAAAAGAATTGCAAGAATCGAGGAGCACACTTTTTTCAAGCGCACTCCCATTTTTATGTTTGTATTATTTGCCAAGCTCATCAGCTACATCATATATCGCTTGATAAACAATGTCAATTTTATCTTCATCAAGACTTGAGAATGCAACACGAAGAGTTTTTTCATCAATTGCAACAACACCGATGCCCTTTTCGTTCAAAAGCTTCTGCCTCATTGATTCAGCATTGATTTTCTTTGTATCAAACGACATGAAGTATCCTGAATTGAAAGGAAGAACTTCAATACATTTGCTTGAATGTGAAGATACAAATGCACGTACCTTTGCATAGCGGCGCTCAAGAATCTTCCTGAATTCCAATTTTTCAGCTTCAACATTTCCACTTTCATATGCCTTGAGCAAAAGGGACTGAGGTGGAGTAGACGAACAAGACACGCTTGAACGAATTGCAGCCATAAGTTTCTTTACAAGAGCATCATACTGGGCTTCTGTCATGCCCTTTGAACCGAATGTAATGAAACCGCAACGGAATCCCCATACGAAATTTTCTTTTGTAGGCCCGTCAATCTTACATGCAAGAACATTTTCATGCAAATCTGCAAGATATGCGAAAAGAGACTGCTCTTCTATATCATCCTCATAGTTGAGTCCGAAATATGCATCATCACTCCATACGATTACTTTTTTGCCGCTTTCAGCAATTTCCTTTACAATGGAAACAAGACGAGCTGCTTCTGCCTTTGTAGGACTGTATCCTGAAGGATTCTGAGGGAAATTCAAAAGCACGCGTACAGAACCTGTTTTTTCAGCCTCAGCTTTCATTTTCTTTTCAAGGCCGTCAATATTGAACTTTCCGTTCTCAAACATGTTAAACTGAATGAATTCTGCATTTCGACGTGCACTTGCTATCAAAACATAATTGTCCCAAGATGGATCTGCAGCAATAAGAGATTTTGTTTCATCAAGGAAAAGATCAGAAAGATATGAAATTCCAGCAGTAAGACCAGGAACGACAACAGGCATGGAAATCGACTTGCCCTCAAGAAGAGGATTCTTCTTAATCATTTCTTTTTTCCATACTGCACGCAAATCAGCATTTCCAGCAGTAGGTGCATATCCTACAAGTTCTGAATTCTGCAACTCAGGAACATATTTCTTAATAGAAGGAAACATTACAGGTTTACCCTCAACTACCGTAGTACCGATTGTTCCGTTTGCAGTCTTTCCAAGCTTTTTAGCTTCTGCACTTTGTGCAATAATTCCTTTCGGGAAATAAAGGCGTACACCTACATCACTAAGCAACTCACCGGCTGTAGTTCCTTTGAGTGCGTCATTTAATTCTTGCGCTAATGGATTAATCATAATAGCTACAGTATGTATATTTTTATACCAAATGTCAAGATTTTTTGCATATTTATACATTAGTTGTTCAAAAAAAATCTTTAATTAAACACTGATATCCGCAAATCGTGAAAAGAAGGGCTTTGTACGATTTGTAAGGGATGCGATGGTTAATTTCACCTCAATTAGTCGGTGCTTTTCTAAGGATGAGCGATGAGTCTCTACCTTGAAATTACAAGGTTTGGAACATAGAATTTGCTTTCGCTGCATCAAAATAATGCAAATTTCGGCAGTTTCCACAAGTTTATTATTCATCATTATGTACGGCAACACAATTTTTAACAGCGAATTTTATCATGTAAAAAGAAAATATTGTGATTTTTTTCACACAAAAGGCTTTTTTGCCCTAAAACGCGGGAATTCCTGAGTAAAAAGAGAAAGTTTATTAAAATTTTATAGACCAACAGGTTAAAATTCCTTAAAATAAAGAAAATTATGGCATTTTTCATGTGAAATATTTCACAAAGGAGTATATCATGGCTAGAGTTTACAATTTCAGTGCAGGACCTTCATGCTTACCAGAAGAAGTTCTCAAAGAATGTGCAGCAGAAATGTTGGATTGCAACGGAACAGGACAGTCTGTAATGGAAATGAGCCACCGCTCAAAGGCTTTTGAACCAATTATTGAACATGCAGAAGCACAAATCCGCAAGCTTATGAACGTTCCTTCAAACTACAAGGTACTCTTTGTACAGGGTGGAGGATCCACACAGTTTGCCATGGTTGCACAGAATCTCGGCATCAACAAGAAAAAGGCAGCATACATTGAAACAGGTGTATGGGCAAAGAAAGCCGCAGCAGAGGCAAAGCATCTTGGAATTGACGTTGATGTAATCGCATCTTCAAAAGACAAGAACTATTCATACATTCCACGTGTTGAAAAAGTAACAGGTGACTACGATTACGTTTATGTCTGCTTCAACAACACAATCATGGGAACACACTACGAATACATTCCAGAAACAGGAGACATTCCTCTCGTAGCAGATCTTTCTTCTTGCATTCTTTCTGAAGAAATTGATGTTTCAAAATTCGGACTTATTTTTGCAGGTGCACAGAAGAACCTTGCTCCAGCAGGAGTTACTCTTGTAATCATCCGCGAAGACCTCATTCCAGAACCAGAAAAGTGCCTTCCGGGAACACCTACAATGCTCATGTACAAGACACATGCAGACAACGGCTCAATGTACAATACACCACCTTGCTACACAATCTACGTTCTCGACAAGGTTTTGAACTGGATTGAAAGAAACGGCGGAGCTAAAGGAGTCAACAAGCTTAACGTAGAAAAAGCTGACTACCTTTACAACTACCTTGACAATTCAGACTTCTACTTTGCAACAGCAGAAAAAGGAAGCCGCTCTTTGATGAACGTTCCTTTCCTTACAAAGTATTCAAAAAATGACGGCTCAGAAGCTGCCCTTGCAAAAGAAAAGGAAATAAATGCAAAGTTTGTAAAGGAAGCAGAAACAGCAGGTCTCGTTAACCTCAAGGGACACAGGCTTGTAGGCGGAATGCGTGCATCAATTTACAATGCCATGACACTTGACGGAGTTAAGGCTCTCGTTAAGTTTATGGAAGAATTTGCAAAAAACAACTAATTGAACAAATTCGGTGGTTTCGATGGACCCAACCACCTCAAGCTAAAGAGACTGTTGAGATGGATTAAACCACCTCAGAACATGACAGTGCCGGTTGAGCTTGTCGAAACCTGCACGATTGGAGAAAACAATATGTATAAGATTCAGACACTTGATAGAATTTCAGCAGTAGGACTTGATAACTTTCCACGCGACGATTATGAAATCGCCTCAGAAATCATGAGGCCGGATGCAATTCTTGTCCGCTCACACGACATGCTTTCCATGGAACTTGATTCTACGGTAAAGGCTGTTGCACGTGCAGGAGCCGGAGTTAACAACATTCCAGTAAAGGACCTCGCACAGAAAGGTGTTGTCGTTTTCAACACACCTGGTGCAAATGCAAACGCTGTAAAGGAACTTGTAATTCTTGGACTTTTGATGGCAAGCCGCCCTGTAATTGCTGCAAACCACTGGGTAAACACACTTTCAGGAAAGGGTGCTGAAATTGCACCTTTGGCAGAAAAGGGAAAGAAAAACTACATCGGTCAGGAAGTAAAGGGCAAGACTCTTGGAGTAATCGGACTCGGAGCAATCGGTGCCATGGTTGCAAACACAGCAATTGAACTCGGAATGAACGTAATCGGTTACGATCCATTCCTTTCTGTAGATGCTGCATGGAGCCTCAAGTCAGAAGTAAAGCACGCAGAAACACTCGACACTCTTTTTGCAAAATCAGACTACATCACTGTTCACGTACCAGAAACTCCTGATACAAAAGGACTCATCAGCGCAGCTACTCTTAAGAACATGAAAGACGGAGTACGCATCATAAACATTGCACGCGGTGGCCTTGTAAACAACGAAGACATTCTTCAAGCCCTCAACTCAGGAAAAGTTTCATGCATGGTTACAGACTTTGCAGCAGAAGAACTCCTTAACAACGACAAGGTTATCTGTCTGCCACACCTCGGAGCCTCTACACCAGAAGCAGAAGACAATTGTGCAGTAATGGCTGTAAAAGAACTTCGTGACTTCCTTGAAACAGGTGCCATCAAAAACAGCGTAAACTATCCAAAATGCAAGATGGATACGGAAATTCCTGCAGGTGGTACAAGACTCTGCATCTCACACAAGAATATTCCAAACATGATTGCACAGTTCACTTCTGTACTTGGTGAAGCAAAACTCAACATCGGCGGCATGGTTGACCAGAATCGCGGAGACATCGCATACTGTATGATAGACGTTGACAGCAAGGTTGAAGATTCTACGATTGAGACACTTTCAAATGCAGAAGGCGTAATCAGCGTAAGACCTATTTTCGCATAAGATTACATTTTGCATAAAAAAAGCCAGACATGACTTTTGCAGAAAAATGTACGACATCCATCAAGAAGATGATTTCCGTGCATTTATGTTCTGCAATACACGTCTGGCAATTAATCCAAGTTTCAAAATACTGCCTGTTTAAACACAAAACCGGCAGATATCAAAATAATGCCAATTATGATTTTCACCCAGCTTTCAGACTTTGAAAGAATTTACTTCCTTGTCAATTTCATTTATTGAATCGCTTACTTTTGAAGAAATTCCCGAAAGGGCGGCTCCAGTTTCATTTATTTTTCGACTGCCAATTTCCATTTCACTGATGCTTGACTTAATTGTAAACGTAACATCCTGAAGGTTTGTAATTGCCTCAAGAATCGTATTTGCACCCTGCCCCATTTCCGAAGACGAACATCTGACTTCCGTAGTACTGTCATTCATATAATGAAGAGCATCCGTAATCTGCTTTGAACCTTCTGTCTGTTCTTCCATAGCGGCCTTTATCTGGCGCACAAGCTCATCCGTCTCTATGATTTTGTCAGCAACCACCTGGAATGCCTTGCTTGAATCTTTTGATGACGCAACAACATTTTCAATAAGGTCACGAATCTTTATAAGCTGGTCACCGATTGTCTTTGACTGGGCGGAAGATGTTTCAGAGAGCTTTCTAATTTCATCTGCAACAACAGAAAATCCCTTTCCCGCTTCTCCTGCATGAGCCGCTTCAATCGCAGCATTCATGGCAAGAAGATTTGTCTGCTCGGCTATGCTTGCAATCGCAATGTTTGCATCCTGAAGCATTTGTGACTGCTGCTCAATTTCCGTTATCTTTTCATTTACCTTTTCCTGCTTGTCTGAACCCGAACGCGCATTCGTTTCAAGCTCAAGGAATGATGATGCCATCTTGTCCACGGAACTGTTTACCGACGCAATGTTTCCAATCATCTGCTCTACAGCCGCAGAAGCCTGTGTAACATTTTGCGACTGTCCCTCAATCATGTTTTCGAGCGACTTGATGTTCGATGCAATTTCATTGACAGCGCCAGCCGTCTGCTCAACACTTGCAGCCTGAGTGCTGATTTGTCCCAGAACATTTTCTATGTGCGAAATGATTTCAGCAATTGCATTTGACGTATCCGAAGTGCTGTCCGTAAGTTCTGTGCCCACAAGATACAGATTTTCCTTCGAAAGCTTTATCCTCTTGAAGATGTCCTGCATTTTCTCGGAAAACTTATTGAATCCTATGACAACGTCTCCTATTTCATCCCTTGTAGTATAAGGCACCCTTCTTGTAAGGTCTGCATTTCCAGAAGCAATGTCCGTAATAGCCTTTTTAACGGCATCAAGAGGTTTTAGCATGACGCCCACAGTAAAGAATGTAATTGCAAATGCAATAAGACACAGGAAAATCGTAATAAACACAACCTTTTTGGCAAATTCACCTATCTGTGAGAAAAAGTCATTATAAGGAACAACACAATACAATGCCCATCCGCTATCACCTACAGGCTGACATGCACACACCATCTTTTCATTTCTGAAAGAATCCCTGTACACAATGGAATCCGTTTTTCCAGCCATTACATTTTCACGCAAGACTTTTGTAAATTCAGGAGATGCCTTGTCAGTTGCAAGCACGGCTTTTTCCATTTCCGTAATGTCTTCAGAAACAATAATTGCACCTGTCTTCATGTTTACGATTTTTGGATGCCCGTTTTTTCCTATGTTGATTGACTTTGCAAGATCGCACCAAAACTTACCATAGACATTTTCACATACAGCACCAATGATGCGATTGCTTGAATCATATACCGGAACTGAATAAATCTGCATGAGCTGATTATTTACAGGGCTTACGGCAGGATCTGCAAAAAACCTTTTGCCCTTGAACGCACTTTGAAGATATTCCCTGTCCGGAATGCATATGTTGCGCCCGTCAGCAGTATAACTGTTTCCGGCAGTATCATAGTATCCAATATTCTCAAGATTTTCAAAAGCCCTCGAAACAGCCGTCAATTCCTTGCACTTTTCAACGACAGAAGCATGCAAATCCTTGATGTTTTCATGAGCTGCAAGAGACTCTATTCTTGCAAAGTTTTCATTTATGCGAGATTCCACAAGGTCTTTCATACCGTTCATCGTGGCAGAAATCGTCTGCCTGACAGAAGTGTCCAAAGATTTTCTTGCAGTATTATAAAAAACTATACCGATAAAAAGACACGAAAACAAAAGTATTGCTACCGTAAGACCTATCATTTTTGTTTTAAGACTATTCATAAATAAACCCCTGCATTACACCCTGCAATGGACTTTCAAGTAAAAAGAGAGTACAAAAGCACAAAGCAAGACATAAAAATCAACATAAAAAATTAAATTGCATCTCAGAACAGTTAATAATTAAAAAACATTAACATGCTTCACCGAAAAAAGTATAATTCAATCTAAGATAAATTCAAGTTTTTAAAAGCATTTTATGAAAAAAAATGAATTTTGATTCAGTTTCATACCACGAAATGATATCCCGGAGAACAATATGACCGATGACTCAAGGAAAATCCCAGAGCCATCACGAAATATCAATTTGCATACTTAACGCAACATAGAATTCCTAAAATGAATTTTCAGCATCCATCTTTCTTTATTGATCTTTTATCTTCCATAATATACTTAACGGTAAGAATTGAAGTCAAAGCCTCAGTTACGGGACTTGTAAGCCAAATTCCGTTCATGCCGAAAAATATCGGAAGAATGAAAATTGATGCAAGCAATACAACCAAACCTCTTGATGCAGATATTACGGCAGATTCCTTTGCCTTGCCTATTGCCGTAAAGTAGAATGAACTTATTGCATTGAATCCGCTTATAAGGAAATTCATCATGAATATGAGCATGCCTTCCCTTATCATCCTGCACACGCCATCATCATCTACAAAAAACCTGCTGTATGCGGAACCGAAAACTGTCATGCATATTACAGTCAGCACACCAAAAGCGAACACGAATGCATTTGTAAGCTTTCTTATCTCACATGCAAGTTTTTTTTCACCAGAACCGAAAAGAAAGCTTATTATGCCCGAAGCACCCTGCCCAAAACCTATTACGATCATGCTGAAAACATATGCTGTATATCCGACAACAGTAAACGATGTAACTCCATCACACCCTACCCTTTTCATTATGACATAATTGTAGCAGAACATGCTTATGCACATTGACATTTCTCCGATAAATTCTGACGATCCGTTGAGCATCGTATCACGGAATGTTTTTTTCGAAAACCTGAAACGCACAAACCTGAACACATTCGATTTTTTCAAAAAATAGAAAACAAATATCAAGGTTGCGGCAAATGCACTTATGAATGACGCAAATGCAATACCCCTCACGCCAAATCCTGCATGCAAAGTAAACACATAATCAAGCACGATGTTAATTATGACTGTCAATGCAGTTACGTTCATGTAAAATCCAGGACGACCTTCATTTCTCATGAACATGCCAAACGAACTGTTTACAAGAATAAAAGGAAGCTCAAGAAGCATGACGACATAATACTGCCTGAAATATGCGGCAAGATTACCTTCTGCATGAAGTATTGCAAGCATTGGCGTAAAGAAAAAAAAGCATATGGCAGAAAGAATAATGGAAAAAATAAAAGCGACAATCATTGTCTGGCTGAAGATTTCGGAACAAGCTCCATAATCTTTCTTTCCAAGAGATATGGTTCCGATTACAGAACCTCCGACACCAATCATGAGGCCGAATCCCAAAAACAAATATGTTATGGGAAGTCCGATATTTACGGCTGCTATGGCATCCTTGTCAATGTAATTTCCCATAAAGTAACCATCAACAACTGTTATGACAGAAACAAGTATCATGCTGATTATCGCAGGAACTGAAAATGCCATGAGAGCACCAGTCTTGTTTTTTCTGATTTTTTCAACGTCCATCAAACCCATGTTTTCACCTCTCATAAAATCCCGAATGTCAATCAAAATCCAAGCGATAGAAGAAACCTCCAATTTTTTTTAGGATTTCCAAGTTTTTAGATTTTAACCCACTGCATTTCAGGAATGTGATGAAGTATATCTGCCACAAAAAAAAGTTTCCTGACATTTTATGCTCTTTGATGCATGATTTAATTTGAGGGACCTCTAAAAATAGTTTTTTAGAGATGCCATTGAATTGATTTTTTGCAAATGACGGTAAAAAAAAGAGACTGTATCTTTTTATTGACATAATTGTTATAATCAACGTATGACACACACCATCAAATATTTTTACGCAGTTTTCAACCTGATTTTTCTAATCGCATTCACAGGATGCAAAACATCCATAAAAGTAAAGGCAGAAAATAATTTTTCCACACAACTTTCATTCAACATAAATCTTGGGAAACTGCTTACCGAAACGATACAGAATATTGCCGGCAACATGAGCGGAATGCCGGATGAAAAAACAAAAGACACCTCAGGCATCGTTATTTTCGACAAAAAGCTTACAGAAACATCCCTTAAAAAAACTGAGCTTAAGGAAATAAACGTATCGATACCGGAAGCATCTTCAATGTCAATTTCTGCAAAAAGCCAAAATGCAAAAGAAACAAGGGAATTTGTCACTTGCACGAAACAAAAACTCAAGGTATGCCTTTCAAAAGAAACGATTTCAAGCCTTGCAAAAACATTTCCTGAAGAAACGATGACATATCTTGATTTGATGATGGCACCGGTGCTCACGGGAGAAAGCATGACAAGCGATGAATACATTGATCTTGTAAAGGTGATTTACGGAGAAAAAATTGCAGGGGAAATGGAAAATTCCACTGTAGACCTTGAGCTTGTATCTGCCAAAGGCAAATCAGAAATCCACAAGATACCGCTCGCAACATTTTTGACGATGAACGAGCCGATAGAATATGAAATTTCAAATTTATGAAATGACTTCCAGTAAATATTAAAACAAAATGAAATTAATCTGATTTTTGTCCGAACAATTACTGCAAATTCAAATCCCGCAAAAATCAGATGCTTTGGAATTTTAAGATTCCGTCATCAAAATATGCAACTTCCGAATATCCAGCTTTTCTTATGTACTCAATGGCTTCGTAAAAATAGAAATCCACGCCGTCAACAGAATGGGCATCAGAAGAAATTGTGACAGGAACATTTCGTTCTTTCAAAAGTGAAAGAAAATAAGGTGAAGGATAAGGTTCCATCATTCCGCAGCGAAGAATTCCGCCTGTATTCACTTCCACGCACACACCGCTTTTTTGAATGGCCTTTGCAGTTTCCTTCAGCTCGCGCCTGTACCATAATGCATTTTCATCAAAAAGAGTGCGCTTGGCATTCTGCTTTCTTATGAGATCCGGATGGGCAAGAAAAGTAAAATTGCAAGAATCAAGCATCTCCCGCTCAAGTTCAAAATATCTTTTAACGGCTTTTTTCTCATCACCGCCAAATGCATTTCTTATTCCGCCAAGAACATCTACGGGAGAACCGTCAGCCTCAAAGTATCCACCGTTTCCAGTAACAAAATGAACTGAACCAATTATGTAGTCTGGAGTAAATTTCACATATCTTTCAAAATCAGGCCCCGTAATTCCATATATGTAATCGGCTTCAAATCCAGCATATATCTTTATGTCATTTCTGTATCTGTCAGCAAGAGTCCTTACGGAATTTATATAGTCATGAAAATCATTTACGGGAATATGCCAGTCTGAACTAAAGGGATACATGGAATGTCCTGAAAATCCAAGTATTTCCACTTTTTTTTCAATTGCAGATTTTATCATATCCTCAAGGGTATCATGACCGTCGCAAAACGTCGAATGAGTGTGATAGTTAAATTTAATCATATTGAATTCTTCCAGTTTTCTATTATGTTCACAAGTGTTATGAAATCTATCTCAAAATTTATTCTTGCTTCCTCAAGTTCCACGAGATTTCTCTGCTTTGCGGCATTGTTCATGCGTCTTCCAAGTTCGGCAAATCTTACGGCACTTACAGACGCACTGCTACCTTTCATTGTATGCGTGTAAAGTTCTATCTTGGAAAAATCAAGATCTTTCTTTGAAAGCTCATTTTTCAAATTCTCAATAAGCTGATTCATCTGGACGATGTATTCATCCATGAGGGATATTGCAAATTCCCTGTTATGCTCTGTAGTATCCATAAAATCCTCGATATCCCACATATCCGAAGATTTTTTTTCAAGAAGCATCAGCGAAAGCATGTCTTTTGAATTCGGCACATTCAGTACGGAATTCCACTTTGCAAGACATTCCTTTATAGTTACTTTCTTAAACGGTTTCACGATGATGTCATTCATGCCGATTTTCTTATATTCCTTGAAATCTGCCTCGTCATTGTTTGCCGTACATGCTACAATAATTCCCTTATAACCGCCATTTCTCAATTCTATGGTGGCATCCATACCGGTTTTCACAGGCATGAAGATGTCCATGAAAACCAAATCAATTTCAGGATGCTGTTTTATGATGTCTACAACAATCTGTCCGTTTTCCGCAGAAAAAACCTTGGCTCCGTATTTTTTTACAAATGTCTCAAGCAAAAGCCTGTTTATGGGCTGATCTTCGGCAACAAGAACATTCATTCCATTGCCAATCTGCTCGGCAAGCACAGAATTAACTTTATTTTCTGTCAAAGAATCCGCTCCCGATTCCTTGACATTTGAGTTTTCCGCATTTTGGGCAAAATTTGAATCCGCATAATTGAGCAAAAGTTCCTCAAGCTGCTTGTACTTTATTGGCTTGTAGATGTATCCGTTGAACCAGTCAAGCATCTTCATCCTGCCTTCCTTTTTCAGCTGACCTTCAGGAACCATAAGATAAAGGCGCATGTCATTTTTATTGAATCGCTTTTTTATTTCCGATGCAACACGCCACCCGTCAACACCCTGCATTATGAGGTCTATGAAAACAATCGCATATGGCGCATTGGAATTGCATGACGACTCAAGTTTTTCAAGAGCGTCGTCACATGAACTTGCAACATCAACAGCAGATATTCCAAAGTAATTTAACTTTAACCTCGTTGATTTCAAGGCAAGTATGCTGTCATCCACAACAAGAACCTTCATGTTCAATGGAAGATTCATTTTTTTTGCTATGAGCTGATTCATGCAGGAACGTTCAAGCGGTAAAGTAAACCAAAAATTGGATCCACCGCTGGGATTCTGCAAGACCCCGATACGGCCTTTCATAAAATCCACAAGTTTTTTCGCTATAGGAAGTCCAAGCCCCGTACCGCCTGCTTTTCTTGTTGATATACTTTCCACTTGATAATAGTCATCAAAAATAAAATCCTTTTTGTCTTCCGGAACACCGACACCGCTGTCTACAACCTCAAACAAAAGTGCATTTCCACCTTTTCTCATGGAAAGCCTTACGTAAATAAAACCTTTGTCCGTATATTTCGAAGCATTTTTTACAAGATTTAAAAGAATCTGCTGAATGCGAAACGGATCTCCCATTATTGAGCGTGGAATATCATAATCAATGTTTGTGATGACTTCAAGGCCTCGATTAAAGGATTCGACAGTTATAAGGTCAACGACACGTTCTGTAAGTTCTATTACGTCAAAAGGCTGGATTTCAAGTTCAAAATTGTCGGAATTCATCTTCGAAAAATCCAGAACATCATTTGCAAGGCCAAGAAGAGCGTTTGAACTAAATTCTATCTGACGGATATATTCAATCTGTTCTTTGTTGAGAGGTGTCTCTTCCAAAAGTTCAAGAGTGCCTATTATTGTCTGCAAAGGCGTTCTTACCTCATGCATTGTACTTGCAATGAAGCGAGAACCTACTTCCAAGGCTGATGCCAAAACAACACCTCCCGACTATTTTGATGCGTGTAAAATTTCCAAAGCCTTATTGACTACAACACCTGGTTTCTGTGGCTTGACAAGATAACTTTTTGCACCAAGAGAAAGTGCCTGTATGACATATTCCCTTTCAGTCGCACGTGAATATACAAGAATTGGAGTAACCAATCCCTGTCGCTGCAAATTCCTCAATACGGTAAGTCCATCCATATCTGGAAGGAATAAATCAAGAATGATTATATCGTAATGCTTTTTTTCACCCAATGCCTTGAAAAAGAATACGGCTCCTTCATAAAGCTCCACTTCCGCACCAATTGAAGAAAATGAGTTTTCTAGAAGTTTTCTAATGACTACATCATCATCAACTACGGCAACTTTTAAAGTCGTTCCACTTTCACTTTCGTCCGTATTTTGTTTTGAAAATCCTATGTCTGATTCAATAGTTCTGTCTGATGCAAGGACTTTGTCACTTATAAATCCTTCAATATCATAATCAGTCTGCTGGTTTAAAAGCTTTCCAAGAACAGACTGCAAATTTGTAGTGACTTCCATTCCTGAATATTTTGCATGGCCTTTAACAAGCTCATTTACAAAATCAGACAGTGAAAGAATCTTTACATTCTTTGGGACAACCCTGCCTTCTGCGGTAATATTGTCAAGCAAAACTTCAAGATTTGAACCGTCAATAAAAGAAAGTTCAAGACTCGTAAGCATGAGAATAACTTTTGGTACCGTAATCTTATACTTTTCTATGATTTCAGAAAGCTTGTATTTTAAAAGGAAAAGTTTTTCCCTGTTAAGCCCCTGCGCAATTTCAACAAATATTATGTTTTCATTCAAATGGATGTCCATGATGCATGGTGTTGAATCCATGGAAAACGGCACTTTCAGGATATCACCTACAGATTCAAAAAAGGATTCAAAATTTATAGGCTTGGTAAAGTATTTTTTTATGCCATACGGAACAAGCTCTGCAATCTTTTTCTTTTCAATTACAGGCCCCGTCAACACAATCGGTATTCTCTTGGCATTTGGATCCGTGTGCTTTTTTTCAAGCAAATGCACAATATCATCATTAAGACCATCTTTCAACTCGATAATAATCAAGTCTGGCAACTGAGTAATAATTCGAGTATAAGCCTCTCGAGAATTTGCATACTCTAAAGTAATTCTCTCCGCACTGAATTTATCTCTTAAAAATCCAGTAAACAAATTGGAGCCGTCAACAAGAAGAACCGATTTCATATGATTTAATGATACATTAAAAAGTGCAAGATATCAAGGAGAAAATATTAGGAAACACTGATTGTACTCTTGCATCCAAAAAAAAATAATTTTTTTTCAGATTTCTCTTGACTTTTTTTAATTTCAAATGTATTATATTAACACATTACGACGCTGGGTAGAGCAGTTGGCAGCTCGTCGGGCTCATAACCCGGAGGCCGCAGGTTCGAGTCCTGCCCCAGCTAAATAAGAAAGACCTTAGTTTAACGACTAGGGTCTTTTTATTTTAAACCAATCGTCACTCATAAACGCAGGACTCGAAGCGTAATGAACGATCCTAAAAAAGGCGAAGACTTGGAGCGTTTTTTAGGAATCTTTGCCATGGAGGGCAAAGATAGTGAGTGAAGCCGGCCTGCAAGGAGCAAACACGATGTCTGCGACTGAAAGGCGAGTCCTGCCCCAGCTAAATAAGAAAGACCTTAGTTTAACGACTAGGGTCTTTTTATTTTAAACCAATCGTCACTCATAAACGCAGGACTCGAAAAGATTGGTTGTCATGGGAAAACAAAAACTTGCAAATTTTGTTATCCCCAATATACCAGAAAAGTCAATTATATGATATAATAATAAATGACATAACTGGGACAAAATATCTATGGATGATTCATTAGACGACGACTTCAACGAAACTGAAACTAGAGAATTTATAACAGACGCACTCAAGGCAAAAGGCTGGAAACTTAAGCTTAATATGCGTTATGAATATAAAATTACTGATGGTCGTGTCCAGATTGATGAAGATGGTGAGTCATACCGTAGTGAAGCCCTTTTTGCTGATTACCTTTTATATGCACCAAATAATCAGCCTCTTTGTGTTGTAGAAGCTAAGCGTGCTAACCAGATAGATGGAACAGGAATCCAGCAGGCAATTAATTATTGTAATCTTCTTAATGCTCCTTTTGCTGCATCTAGTAACGGAAAATCTTTTGTATTTACAAGTCTTTTAAATGGGCACGAAGAAGAATTTTCAATGGAAGAGTTTCCTACTCAGGCAGAACTCTGGCAGAAGTTTGTTCAACTCAAGAAATATACTCCAGAACAAATTGAAATTATCAGTAAAGATTATTATCACGATGTAAACGGCAAAGAACCTCGCTACTATCAGCGTGCCGTTATTGACCTTGTTGTAGAAGCTTATGCCCGTGGTGTAAAACGAATGATGTTTGTTATGGCCACTGGTACTGGCAAAACTTATACTGCATTCCAGATTTTACACCGACTTATGCAGGGCGCTGTTGGTAATAATATGCGTATTCTCTATCTTGCAGACCGAAACGTTTTAATTGATCAGACAATGGATCAGGATTTTAAGCCATTCGGTAACAAGATGATTAAGATTGAAAACCGAACTGCAAGTACAAGTTATGAAATTTTCATGAGCCTTTATCAGCAGCTGGTAGAATACAATCTTACTCCTGGTGCTCCTCAGCCTTATGAACAGTTTA
>JAZQMW010000036.1:0-30323 GCA_045627025.1 Treponema sp.
AAAAGAACATTTTGTAAAATTAGCATTATCATAACTATATGACACTTCATCTACATGGATATTAAAATTACCTCCAGCGTTTGCATATTCACTTGTTGATAAAGCGCCCATATTAAACGAAAAAGTATCGCACGAACCAGATTCTCCATTGTAAAATTTTTCCTGTTTATCCTTAAAATAAAAATAGAGTTCTATATTTTCTGAAAGTGTATTTGCTTTTATTGCAGGAGGTGTTCTAAGACCATTAATTTCAGCTAATGAAGTTATATAAAAAACATCAAAAACTTTTTGTGTTGTTGCATTACTTCCATCAAAAACTTCCATTTTTAAACGAAGTGGACCATTTCCTTCGCTAGATAATGTATATTCTTTTAAAAAAGTATATTCACCATTCTCTGGATTAAAAGTAATGCAATCATCTGTAGTTGTATAAGGGAAAGAATATGTTTTGTAATTACTTATAGAACTATACGAACTTCCCATTAATCTTTCAGAAATAACTATTTTCTGCAAATTGTTAAAATCGGTATCTTTGATTTTTGCATACAACCAAACTTTATTTCCTATCGCCATATTGTATCTGTTATCTTGGCAATATTTCTTTACATCTTCCTTTTTTTTATAACCAAATTTATCACAATAAGTTACATCAGCCATACTATGACCTGAATCAACAGCAGAAGTCAACACTGCATTTTTTCCGTTTTTTGCATCCTCAAGGCTTCTAAATACATTAAACTCATCAACCCACTCAGGCGCCTTTGTGTCTTTGCTTTTGTTTTCGATTTTATATGAAAATTTCAAATCTTCCGCAAACAATAATTCGCCATTCTTGTTTTTCATTTCTTTCAAGTTGATATTTACGGTAATTGTATCAGACTCATTTTTTCCGAACAATTCATCAAATTTTTCCGTTCTTGGTTTTATTATAAGTTCACTTTTGTTTTCAAGATCAATCAATTCCGGAGGAAAGAAATAATCTTTTTGAATTGCTTCATCATTTTTATTTTTTGAAACAATTTCCATATGCAAGAAAGGTTCTGCGTCTGTAGTAAAATAACCCAAATCAACTTTTGTATTAAATGAAATCGAAATTACCGAATCCTTTGAATATGTACCAACTTCCGTATCAGGATAATATTTTTCCACCTTGGGAATCAATGCAAACACAGGAGAAACGACTATTTCCCTGTCTATGCCGCTCAAAATTTTTACCTTGACCGTGTTTTTGTCCATAGATTCTGCAGAAACAATTGTGTCTGGAACAAAAGAATCTGCATCATCCGCATATCTTACAGACCAGCCGTCCACAGTGTAACCATCTTTTGGAGTACAGCTCACGGTAACTTCTTCATCAAGACTATAGGCTTTGGAAGAGGAACTTGAAAGGTCTCCGTAGGACGAAGGACAGCTGAATGTGACTGTGGCCTTTGTTTCAGTTTCCGAATTCACCTTAAACGAATATGAAACGTCTTTTCCAAGCGTAATTTTGCAACCATCTTTTAAGGCATAAAATTCTTCAGGAATCCTGACATTTATGATTTTCACTCCAGAAACGATATCAATGAGTTTGTCACGGCGAGGAACAAAAGTCACGGTTGTCTTATCTTTGCTAAAAGACGGTGGATCTTGATAGTATTCCTTGATGGAAAGATCATCTATCGTAATGCTGATTTTTTTCAAATCATCCGCAGAAAGTTCCACAGGCTGTGAAAATTTTATGCTTACGGGAACGTTTTTCGGCTGAGTTACGGCATTTGACGGTTCAAAAGAAACTTCAGGACGTGCATAAACAAGAGGTTCTATTTTTATCGGACTGCCGTCTTTTTTAATTGTTGCCACAGAAGATAATGACAAAGGATCGTCAAAAGAAACACATCCTTCCGGTGTTGCAATCCATTTTATGAACTGAAATCCTGATTTTGGAGAAAATTTCAATGAAATTGAATTCGTGCATTTGTATTTGTTTTTATATTCATCAGCCGCAGGAATAATTGATTCCGTAAATGTATTTGAAGCCGCTATGGAAACATCGACATAGCTCATATTCTCGTAATCAATAGAATCATTTATTTCCTGAAGAAGATCTGCTCCAGACAAAAAGTTGTTGCACGAAATACAAGCAAGCGCAAAAATGAAGAAGAACATGTTTCCAAGTTTTTCAAATACACTTTTTTTCATAATATTTACTCTCTAAAACGATTTAAGGGAACCTCTAAAAAGCGACTCCATCAAATCGATTATAGCATGACCTTCATTTATTTTTCAATTTGAATAAAGGCATATTCATGAAAATAAAAAAAATCTTCCATAAATGCCAGGCGTTTTTAGAGATTGCAAAAAATTCCTGCAAGAGCTAAGGAAGCGATGGTTAACATTCAGCTGCAATTGAAGACTCTATGATGGCTCCTGAAAGCGTAATTCCATCATCTGTATAGAAAACGACTGACTGCCCCGGGGCTACCGAACGCTGTGGAGTTTCAAAAGAAACCTCATATTTTTCACCGCCAGATAAAGGTTTTGCATGAGCCTTCACGGGTTTTGACGCAAGCCTTATTTTCACCATGCAGTCGAATGCGGCACGTGGATTGTATCCGGCAGGCCAGACAAAATTTGATGCAACAAGACCTTTGGAAAACAAATCACGGTCATTTCCAAGAACGACAACGTTTTTTTCCCTGTCAATGGCGGCTACATACAAAGGTTCCTTGCATCCGCCAATTCCAAGACCCCTTCTCTGCCCTATTGTATAATGCTCTATTCCCCTGTGGTGCCCCAATACCTTTCCGTCAAGACTTATAAAGTCGCCCGTCACCGTCTTTTTGTCATCAAAAAGCTGCTCGATATACGGTTCCGCAAGAAAATCCTGGCTTTCTTCCCGTGCTGCCTGAGGAAGCTTTCTTTTCCGAGCCATTTCAACAACATCCTTTTTCGTGTAATGCCCAAGTGGAAAACGAACCTTTTCAAGTACATCGCTTGAAATTCTGTTAAGAAAATAACACTGGTCCTTGACGGCATCAATTGCGGTACATACAAGACATGGAGAAAGACTGCTGTCATCCTTTCCGTAGCATGACGATATTCCGCCATCAACCCTTACGATTCTTGCATAATGGCCCGTGCAAAAATAGTCAAATTCTATTCCAAGTTTTTTTACGCCTTCAAGAAGCGCACCAAATTTTACGGTCTGATTGCATCTCACGCATGGATTTGGAGTCCTTCCGTTTCTGTATTCACTCTTAAAATAATCTAAAACTTTTTCACGATACTCTTTTCTGACGTCAACATCGAAATATTTCATCCCGTTGGCTTCACAAAAAGCCCTGCATTCACCTACATTGCTCTCTTCCTTTGGACTGTAACAGCTAGTATACTTTTCATAATCAGAAGGAACCGACATGGCACCGTCCCACATAGTCATAGTGACGCATGTAACATCACAGCCCCTTTCTTTCAAAAGAAGCGCAGTCATTGTAGAATCAACGCCTCCAGAAAGACCTACGACAACCCTGTCTCCCTTTTTTGGAAGATCACATTCCGTATAATTCATAAAAAATTCCCAAGAAAATAAACTTTAAAACTTCAGTTCGCATGCTGCAAAATCCGTATCCCCAAACAAAAACTACCTGAGTATTTTGTCAAGGATATGATCTTTCTGCCTCCAGTTCTTGTCCACCTTAACCTGCAAATCTATGTCCACACGATACGGGAAAACTTTTCGGCACGATTTTATGGATTCGACACGTATTGCCTTTATCATGGAAGCGCCTTTTCCTATAACAATGCCTTTCTGGCTGTCACGCTCAACGTATAGAATCGCACGGACTTTTAAAAGATTGGCCTTTTCCATCTTCATGTCCTCTATGCTTACGTATATTGCATGAGGAATTTCCTGCTCAAGCCTGTTGATTGCATGACCCCTGATGATTTCCGCAATTCTGAAATCAACTTCCTGGTCTGTGTAAAATTCTTCAGGATAAAGATGCGGACCTTCTTCTGCAAGATCATAAAGTGCCTTGAGCACGTCATTCACGTTGCGGTCTTCCTTTGCACTCATCTCTATCACTCTTGACTTTGCAATATCCTTGAAATTCTCATCAACAAATTTATGTGCAAGAGAAACATTTGATTTTGGATCTTCAATCTTGTTTATCGCAATTACAAGCTTGTCTGAAAACGGACGCAGCAAATCGGCAATAAGTTTTTCCTCATCACCATGCTCACGCGTTGAATCAATGACATAAAGAATGCTGTCACTGTCCTTTATGTTGTCTTCGGCAATTTTTGCAAGACGCAGGTTCATCTTTTTCTCGCTAAGGTGAAGTCCCGGAGTATCGACAAAAACAAGCTGACCAAGAGATGTATTTACAATTCCCCTTATCGAATTTCTTGTTGTCTGGGGAATGCTTGACACAATGCTTACAAACTCGCCGCTTGCAGTATTCAAAAATGTGGATTTTCCGGCACTCGGTCTTCCAACAATGGAAACAAGGGCTGTCTTTGGTCCTGCAGGAGGAATTTCATCACAATCATCTTCTTCTATCATTTCATTCATAAATAAATCCTTGCTTTGTAGGCTTAGCTTAAAATTTCAACAACTACAGAGAAGTTTATATTAAATCGCCATAAATTTCTACAATTATCGTGCATATCGGGAAAAAGTTTGCAGCACCGCCATCTGGCAAAATCATCAAAAATCTCCAAAATGGATATTCCAAAGGCACAATAAAAAAAAACGCAATAAAGTAGAAAATTTAAAATAATCTGTTATAATCTATCTTATGGAATTACTAAAAGGAACAGAGGGTCAACCATACCCTCTAGGAGCAACATTACAAAAAGACGGTGTAAATTTTGCTGTATTCTCAAGAAACGCAACAAAAGTTACCTTGGAATTTTACAAAAATCAAAATGACACATTGCCATATGCGCAATTTGAATTCAATCAGAAAACAAACAAAACAGGCGATGTCTGGCACGCATTCATTCCGGGGATAAAGGCAAGCTCACTTTATCTATACAGAGTTGACGGACCTTTCGATCCTTCAAAAGGACTCAGATTTAACAAAAAGGCAAATTTGATAGATCCGTATGCAAAGGCAATAACATGCACGTCACTTTTCAAAAATCTGCCAAAAGACTACAAGCCGGTCTTTGACAAGGATGACATAAAGGCAATTCCTGAAAGGCAGGACAACGATTTTCCAAAATGCGTAATCGTAGACAACGACAGTTTCGACTGGCAGGGAGACAAGCCGATAAACCTTCCGCTAAGCAAGACAATCATATATGAAGTTCATGCCAAGGGATTTACTCAGGGAGCAAATGCAGGAGTTTCATGCCCTGGAACTTATGCAGGATTCATCGAAAAGATTCCCTATCTCAAGTATCTGGGCATAACGTCGGTAGAACTTCTACCGATTTATGAATTTGACGAGTTTGAAAACGGCAATGTAAACCCGCGCACAAATGAGCACTTGAAAAATTACTGGGGTTACAGCACGATGAATTTTTTCTCACCGAAAGCATCTTATGCAAATGACAAAACTCCAGGCGGATGTGTCAATGAATTCAAGCTTTTGGTCAGAGAACTCCATAAGGCAGGCATAGAAGTCATCCTCGATGTCGTATACAACCATACGGCAGAAGGCAACGAGCATGGCGTCACATTCAGCTTCAGAGGGTTTGAAAACAGCATATACTACACTCTTGTAGACAGCCACAAGGCATACTACATGAATTTTTCAGGATGCGGAAACACAGTCAACTGCAATCATCCTGTTGTACGGCAGTTCATAATGGACAGCCTCAGATATTGGGTTTTGAACTACCATATTGACGGATTCAGGTTTGATTTAGCATCAATCCTCACAAGAAACCAGGAAGGAATGCCACTTCCCCTTCCGCCACTCACAAATGCAATTTCTGAAGACCCAATACTCAGAAACACAAAGATAATAGCAGAGCCTTGGGATGCAGACGGTGCTTATCAGCTTGGAGGATTTCCAGGTGGCCGATGGGCAGAATGGAATGACAGGTTTCGTGACGACATAAGAAGATTCTGGAGAGGAGACGAATACGTTTCCACGGGAGCCGCAACCAGAATAAGCGGTTCAAGCGATCTTTTCACCATCTCAGGGCGCACTCCATGCCACAGCATAAATTACGTAACATGCCATGACGGATTCACCATGAACGACCTTGTAAGCTACAACATAAAGCACAACGAGGATAACGGAGAGGGAAATCGTGACGGTTCAGACAACAACTGGAGTTACAACCACGGATACGAAGGTCCGACAAGAAATCCGCTGATAGAACATACAAGAAACAGAAAGATAAAAAACTACATGCTCACACTGCTCATCTCTCAGGGAACACCAATGATTTTGGCCGGAGATGAGTTCAGGCACGGTCAGGAAGGAAACAACAACGCATACTGCCAGGACAACGAAATATCATGGTTCAAGTGGACAGATTGCGACATAAACAAAAATCTGGTCCTTTTTACGAAACGTGCAATTGAGCTTAGGAAAAACCATCCAGTATTCCACAGGGACACATTTTTCAAGGGTGGAAATGACAGTTCAACAATGGACATCCAGTGGTACTCAGAGGATGCAAGCAATCCGGACTGGGGTAAAATATCAAGGTTCCTTGCATTCAGGCTTTCGGGAGGCAACATTGACAACGATTTTTACATTGCATGCAATTCCGACAGAATGGACAAAATGCTGAGGCTTCCTTCCACAGCAAAAGGAAAAAAGTGGTACCGCATCGCAGACACGTCAATAGATGATGACACATCACTTTTGCCGTTTGAAGATGCAGAAAAACTGGAAGGACAGGAGAGATACGTTTTGCCGTCAAGTTCAATGTTAATTTTAATTGCAAAATGACATGGCGGTACTTGATTATCGAAACGTTTCCATATATTATGGATAAAGTAAACGAAAAAAACACAAATTAAGTTTACTTTAAAGAAGCTCTAAAAAAAATTAGAGCCTACATTGTAAAGAAATATCGTTTTTTTGGAGGAAAAAAAATGACATTTGATGCAGAGCAGTTTAAGGAAAACCTTACGGCACGTTTAAGGAGACAGTACGGAAAGGACATTTCCCAGGCAAACAAGCATGACCTTTTTGATGCAGTAAGTGCAAGCGCACTTGAAATCATCATGCCAAATTGGATGAATACACGCAAAGCTTACGAAGCAAAGCCTACAAAGCAGCTTTACTACATGAGCGCGGAATTTCTCATGGGACGAGCATTGAGCAACAACCTCATCAACTCGGGCATCCTGGAAGGTGTAAAGGAAGTTCTCAAGGAAATGAACATCGACTACGATCTCGTTGAAGATGAAGAGCCTGATGCAGGACTTGGAAACGGAGGTCTTGGACGACTTGCCGCATGTTTCCTGGACTCTCTCGCAACACTTGAATATCCAGGACACGGATACGGAATCAGATATGAATACGGAATGTTCGAGCAGCATATTGAAGATGGATATCAGGTTGAATACCCGGACAACTGGCTCAAGCACAGAGATCCTTGGGAAGTAAAGAGAAGCGACCTTGCAGTAAGCGTAAAATTTGGCGGACAGATAAAATATGGAAAAACCCCTGACGGACAGGACAGATTCTATATTGAAAACGCAGAAGAAGTCATAGCCACACCTTACGACATGCCGATTGTTGCATACGGAAGCAACACCGTAAACACACTCCGACTCTGGCAGGCATCAAGTCCAAACGGATTCGACCTTCAGCTTTTCAACGACATGCAGTATCATCGCGCAGTAGAGCGTCAGAATAATGCAGAAAACATAAGTCGCGTACTTTATCCTAACGACAACGGACCAATGGGAAAAGAACTTCGACTTCGCCAGCAGTATTTCTTTACGTCTGCATCACTTCAGGATCTCGTGCATCATTATGTAAATACAGTGGGAACGGATTTCTCAAAATTCAGCGACTATCATGTAATACAGCTTAACGATACGCATCCTGTAGTTGCAATTCCTGAACTCATGAGAATTCTCCTTGACGAATATAATGTAGGCTGGGATGATGCATGGGCAGTTATCGAGAAGACATTCGCATACACAAATCATACAATTCTTGCAGAAGCCCTCGAAAAATGGCCAATTGATGTATTCCAGAGACTTCTTCCTCGCGTTTATCAGATTATTGAAGAAATCAACAGAAGACTTATAATCGATTTGAGGCAGAAATTTCCAGAAGACTATGCCCTCCAGAACCACATGTCAATCATCCATGACGGAAAAGTTTACATGGCATGGCTTGCAATTCATGCAGGT
This sequence comes from Treponema sp., assembly GCA_045627025.1. Classification (GTDB taxonomy): domain Bacteria; phylum Spirochaetota; class Spirochaetia; order Treponematales; family Treponemataceae; genus Treponema_D. The sequence goes on from JAZQMW010000036.1 coordinate 8,321, forward strand.
TTCAGCGTAAATGGCGTTGCAGCACTACACACGGAACTCCTCAAGACGCAGGAACTCAAGGACTGGTACACAATGTATCCAGCAAAGTTCAACAACAAGACAAACGGTGTCACACAGCGCCGATGGCTTTTGGCATCAAACCCGGAACTCGCATCATTCATCACGAAAAGAATTGGGCACGGATGGGAAAAAGACCTTTCTCTCCTCAAGGGGCTTGAAAAGTTTGCGGACGACGAGGCATCCATAAATGAGCTTATCGAAATCAAGAAGCACAACAAGGAAACTCTCGCCGAGTACCTCAAGCACACGCAGAATGAATTCCTTGACCCGGAAAGCATTTTTGACACCCAGGTAAAACGCCTTCATGAATACAAGAGACAGCTTCTCAACGTCCTTCACATCATGTATGAATACAACAGGATTGTAGAAGATCCTTCATATAATCCACCTGCACACACATACATCTTTGGTGCAAAATCAGCATCAGGATACAGGCGTGCAAAGCAGATAATAAAGCTCATAAACACAGTGGCTGACCGCGTAAACAACGACAGACGCGTACGTGGAAAACTCAGGGTTGTATTCATTGAAAACTACCGAGTTTCAGTTGCAGAAAAAATCATTCCGGCATCTGATGTTTCAGAGCAGATTTCCACAGCAGGATACGAGGCATCTGGTACTTCAAACATGAAATTCATGATGAACGGTGCTCTCACCCTCGGTACTCTTGACGGTGCAAACATCGAAATCGTTGAGGAAGCAGGAAAGGAAAACGCATTCATCTTCGGTCTTACGGCAGATGAAATCATCAAGATGAAGAATGAACATTCTTACATGCCACAGAAATATCTTGACAGGAATCCTGGACTTGCAAAAGTCGTAAACCAGCTTGTTGACGGAACATACGATCCTTCAGGAATGCTTTTCAAGGAACTTCACGACTCTATCGTATTCGGTGTAGAAGGACAGCAGCCTGACGTTTACTTCCTTCTCGCAGACTTTGAGTCATACTGCAAGGCTCACGAGCAGATTGCAAAGGAATACCTTGACAAAAAGTCATGGGCTAGAAAAACACTCATCAACATTGCAAACAGCGGAAAATTCTCTTCAGACAGAACGATTGAAGACTATGTAAAAGACATCTGGAAGCTCAAGAAGATTTCAGTAAAGTAATGAAAAAACATGGGAAGCCCTGAAAACAAATTCCGGATCTTCCATGTCGGCATCCTTGCATCATGTTGCAAGGATGCCGTATTCCAAAGGATTTTTGTGGCTGAAAAATGCCATAAAAAAACACATTTTGTGTTAAAAAAAATCCTGATGTTTTTCATCAGGACAAAAGAAATACGCGAATACGTATTCAAAACTTTAGTGCGAAAGACTGTTCTGCCTTAAAAGCGGAGCAGTCTTTTTTTTAGAGATGACCTTTATTTGCCCCTGTTCATCGCAACAAGGCCAGATTTTAAAAGCTCAAGTATTCCAAAAGGCTCAAGCAAACGTATGAGGGAGTCGATTTTGTCCTCACTGCCGGTTGCCTCTACAATAAGCGCATTTTCAGAAACATCAACTATATGCGCACGATATATGTTGCAAGTTTCGATTATGACAGCCCTTTCCTGACCGGAAGCCTTTACCTTTATGAGTGCCATTTCCCTCTGGCAAGTAACTGATTTTTCACAGCGCTCAATGGAAATGACCTCTATGAGTTTTGCAAGCTGTTTTTCTATCTGCTCAAGAATGGAATCATCGCCACAGACAACAATCGTCATGCGTGATTTTGAAGGATTACTCGTCTCAGAGACCACAAGAGAATCGATATTGTAACCGCGGCGACTGAAAAGCCCGGAAACACGGCTCAAGACACCGGCATGATTTTCAACCAAAACAGAAAGCACATACTTATTTTCCATAACAATCCTCTTGAAGTTTTATGGGAACCTCTAAAATCAATACTTTCTAGAGATGCCATTATCAAAGCGTCACCTATTGCACAACGGCCAAGGAAACAGTGAATTCATTATATCTTATTTTTGCAATCAGTATCAAGAACCTTGCAGACTCAGCAAGAATGCCAACTGTACATTGGGCAAAAAAAAATATAAAATGAATGCATGAATGACATCAAATTGATTTCAGGACCAATGGCAACGCTCTCGCATCAGGGATTTCGGCAGCTTGTAGAAAATTTCGGAGGCTGTGATGAGTTTTTCACGGAAATGATAAATGCATCTTCACTCGTAAACATGGGACCTTTTGAAAAGTACTACATCATGAACCAAACCGCACCGGAAAAAACAGTCTGGCAGCTCACGGGCAACAATGCAGAAAGCTTTTGCAAGGCTCTTCCGATAATTTTTGACCGGGGAGGACTTGGAATTGACATCAACATGGGATGTTCCGCACCTCAGATTTACAAAACCGGAGCCGGAATAGACTGGATGATGAAACCAATGGAAGAAACAGAAAAACTTGTGAAATCCGTAAAAGACGTGCTAATCGAACATGAAATGGAAACCGGAAAACATTACAGGCTAAGCGTCAAATGCAGGCTTGGAAAAGATGATTTCAAGGATGATGATTTTTTCGCATTCACTGACATGCTTGCAGAAAACGGAGTTGAACTGATTACACTTCATGCAAGGACATTAAAGGAAAAATACAGGGGTCTTCCCAAATATTCATACGTGCAAAGGCTTAAGGAAAGATATGGGGAAAAAATGAAAACATATCTCAACGGAGCCGTTGAAAGCATCGAAAGCCTTGAATATGCCTTAAAATGTGCGCCAAGCTCAGACGGAGTAATGATAGCAAGAAGAGCCGCAATAGAACCTTGGATATTTGCAAAACTCAAAGGACAGCACATGTCCATAGACAGGGAAAAAACAGCCCTTGATTTCATGGAACTCACGAAAACAAACCAGCCTGAAGAATTCCACAGAACCCGCATACAGCGTTTTTTCTCATACTATTGCCAGCAGTTCAAATTCGGCCATTATTTTGCGACACAGATGACAAACTACAAATCCCTGGAAGATTCCGCATCCAAGGTAAAAGATTATTTTTTGAAGCAGCCTGACGAAAAGATACTTGAATTTTAGAAAACGAAAAATGCAGCAAATCGCCTTCTAAACCGAACATCACAAGAACAGGCCATGATTCAAACAGATTTGCAAGACATTTCCCTAGTGAAAATCTAAAAAATAATTTTTGGAGATGGGCTTTATTGTATTTTTATGACGGCACTGGTATAATGCAGTCATGAAAGTACTTCTTGCCGCCGTAAATGCACGATACAACCATACAAACATAGCAGTCCGCTCAATCGCACTATATTCAGGAAATGAAGATGTGAGTTTCGAGGAATACACAATCAACCAGAACATAAACGAAATTCTCTGGGACATATACAGCAAAAAGCCTGACATGGTTATTTTCTCATGCTACATCTGGAACATTGAACTAATAAAAAAAATTATTCCGAACATAAAGAGGATTCTCGAAAATGCAGTAATCGGATGCGGTGGACCAGAAGTTTCATTTGATGCTGAAGGATACCTTAAATCAATACCGGAACTTGATTTCGTAATATGCGGAGAAGGAGAAGAAACGTTCAGGGAAATACTTGAAAAAAATGATTACAGGGATATCGCAGGCATTGCCTTCAGAAACCAGAAATCCTTCACGCCAAGAAAACTCATTGAAAACATTGACACTCTCCCTTTTCCATACGAAAAAATCACGGAACCAGACAATAAAATCCATTACTATGAGTCAAGCAGGGGATGCCCTTTCAGCTGCAGCTACTGCATGTCGTCAATTGATACGCTCGTAAGGTTCAAGAGCATGTCAAAAGTTTTTGAAGAACTACAGACTTTTCTTGACAGCAAAGTAAAACTTGTCAAATTTGTAGACCGAACTTACAATCTCAATGAAGAAAGATATCTTGCAATATGGCGATACATAGTGGAACACCACAACGGCAAGACAATGTTCCATTTCGAAATAGAAGCAGAATTTCTTGGTCCAAAGGCACTTGAATTTCTTGAAACAGTGCCGGAGGGAATAATGCAGTTTGAAATCGGGGTGCAGACAAGCAATAAAAATACCCTTAAATCAATAAACAGGTCTGCAAACATAGAAAAACTTTCAGAAAACATAAAGAAAATCCCCAAGACAATACACAAACACCTTGACCTTATTGCAGGTTTGCCAGAAGAAGACATGAAATCATTCGGAAAATCTTTTGACTTTGTCATGGGACTCAAACCAGATGCACTGCAACTTGGATTTCTAAAAATTCTTTATGGAACGGAAATGAAGAAATTGGCTGATAAATCTTATAAATACCTTAAATCAGCACCATATGAAGTTTTAAGCACACCATACATGAGCTATGATGACATCAAATTCCTGAAAGATTTGGAAATTCTTCTCGATACATTTTACAACAGCCATCACTTTGACACACTCATCAATCATGCATGTTCAAACGGATGCTGGAAATTCTTTGAATCACTTACCAAATTCGGCCAGAAAATTGGTGCATTCACACAGGCAAGAAACGAAGGCTTCTGGATTGATTTCATGCACGAATTTATAAAGGAAGACATTGTGCTGAATGAGCTTTTGAGGTTTGATTACATAAAATTCACAAAGAGGGGAGCTTTTCCTTCATGGTACGTGCACAATTACAGCAAGGAAGGACATACTGAATCGCTAAAGGCAAACGGAGGCATAAAAAACGCAAGGCTTGACTATGCGCATTCAGATTACGAAGAATTTTCCATAAATCCGCTTACGCTTGAAAAAACACGCACAAAAATGCTATTCAAGTATGAGACAAAGGAACTAATCAAACTTTAGGCAGATATTTATAATTTAAGATAAAATAAAGATATTTTCAAAATTGCAATTTTCAGAAAACCACGCAACTTCAAATTGCATTTTGCAAAAAACATGATGTGACAATCAAAATCTTTCAAAAAAAATCAAATGCCTGAATCTTTCAGCAAAAAACCATAATAATCATGCCCAGGATAAACTTTTGCATCCGGGGAAACAGCATCGAATATTTTCTGAAGACTTTTTTTCATGCTTTCATCGCTTCCGCCATAAAAATCTGTCCTTCCCCATGTTCCATAAAAAAGAGTATCCCCAGATATGAGGATTTTTTCAGCTTCGTTGTAAAAACAGCAGCTTCCTTTTGTATGACCTGGAGTATGCATGACTTTCCATGAATCAAAAAGCACCATTTCATCTTTCAAGACAACATCAGGTTCAGGAAGATTTGAAAGAAACGGAAGAAAATCTGACAGCGAAAAAGATGAAATCTCAATGCCATGAGTTTTTCCGCTGTCCTTTCCAATGAAACATGCATCTTTTTCATGAATATGGATTTTTATGGCTGGATATCTTTCCTTCAGAACCTTAAGCCCCGCAACATGGTCAAAATGCCCGTGAGTAAGAAGAATTGCCTTCGGTTCAAGAGCATGAGATTCAAGATACTTTATGACAACTTCACTGTCACCACAGTATTCAGAGCATGCAGGATCCACAATAAAGACATCCCGGTCACTGAAATTCACGATATATGTATTGACCCCAAAAGGCCCCGTATGAATCACTTCCATATTCATGACACTATAAATCAGTATGCGGCACCATCACCAAAATGTGATTTTACCTGACCGTCATCAGCTGTCTCTGAATAAGGCTTTTCCTCACTGGCCTCAGACGAACTCATTGCCTTTGCAAAAGCAGCCTGTTCTGACTGGAGCTTTACTTCCTCTGCATTCACAGATGTATCTGCATGTCCAAGATTTGAAACATTTTCAGGAATCTTGTCTTCTGACTCTGGAATTTCCACAATCTTTTCTGCAGGAACTTTTTCAGAAGAATCCTTTCCTGTTGCATTTTCCTTTGAATAGTCAACATCAAGCTTTCTGCCCCTGTACTCGTATCCGTTGAGAGCCTTGATTGCTTTTGGACAATCTTCTGCATAAAGCTGGATGAAAGAATAGTTTGAAAGAACACGGATATCACCGATGCGGCTTCTGTCAAAACCTGCAACACTTACGAGAAGACCTACAAGATCCCTTGGATATACGCCACGGCTTCTACCAACGCTTATGAAAATTGCATTTGCCTCAGATGGGTCTATTGTAACACGAGGTGTTCTTGCAGGACGCTCTTCATTGCGGTTTTCTTCACGGGCATTATTGAAACGTTCAGATTTTGATGAATGCTCCTGATGTGAAGAGCCATTTGAATAGCGGTTGCTCTTAAATCCCTGTGTTGCATTCTTAATCAACATTGCTGCAACATAACTTCTTCTTGAAAACGGCACATTTGACTTGAAAAGCTTTTTGATCTGACCGAGAGTCTTGATTTCAGACTCACTTGCATTTTCCAAACGGCTAACTGCATCCTTCAAAAATGAAACAACCTGCTCTTCATTCAAAACATATTCACCACGATTTGGTTTATTATAAGCCATTTTTATTACTCCTTGCTTCTAACTACTGCAAATTTAAAACATAGCCGGAACCTGTCTTTTTAAAGGAAAACTTTATCAAAAGCTGTTCCATTGATTCCGATAAAATAAAATTAGAAAAAATAACATAATGAATTCCGTGATTCTTCAATAACAAAAGGCTTTTTTCCATTAATTCTCTGCCTATTCCAAGTCCACGGTAATTCTGAACTACAAAAAAATCTGTCATCAAGACACAATTTCTTGCAGAAGGACATTCTGAAAACAGACTGCAGCCAAGAAAATCTTTTAATTGAGAATAACAGACGTATCCACATTTATCCTCTTTTCCTGTAAAACTTGAAGCATGATTCTGCATGTCAATCACTGCATCTCCAAATTCTGCATCAAACTGCTGTTTGATTTCAATCTTAAAAAATTCTTTTGCACGATCAACGCATTCTTTATCCTTGGAAGAATCGTATTCGGTAAATTCAAAATCATCATGTAAAAGTTCATCAGTTTCTTCAGAATCAGATGAAACTTCCTCAAGTTTTTCCAAACCCCAGGTCTCGCACAAACCATTGTACCATTCAGTTATAACGGATTTCATGCACTTGCTCTTGAACATGAACCATTTTTTTTCAACTTCAGGATACAATCTTAAAGCATTCTTAAAATTTCTAAACACCCCCCTTCTACTTGCCAAAACCTGCCTGAGATCATCCTTTGCCAAAGGAGAATGCAAATCGTCCGTAAACTTTTCCATCAATGCAAAACCGTCATCCGAAGTCCACTCTGGAATTTCATAATGAAAGCCATCTTGGACATTGACGAGTTCCGCATCTTCAAGACCATAAAACTCAACGCCGGCACCATCTTCATCAACGGCAACAAAACCTTTTGTATTCTGGTCTTCCATGGCAAAGAGTATGTCATCAATCAAGGAATCGGTAAGCTTAAACGTCATTTCTACTGAAGATCACTTCGTTTTGAAACAACCCTGCCGATAAGGCCATATTCAACTGCTTCATCAGCATTGAGCCAGTAATCCCTGTCAGTATCATTCGAAACTTTTTCAAGGTCTTTACCAGTCTCTTCAGCAATAATCTGGTTGATTTTTGCCTTTGTCTTTGCAATTTCAGAAGCATGTATCTCAATATCCGTCGCAACACCTTTCATTCCGCTTGAAGGCTGATGAATAAGATATGCACTGTTCTTGAATCCAAGTCGCCTTTCTTTTGGAGCTGCAAGAAGGATAAGGGCTGCCGCACTTGCAACAAGTCCCATTCCTATCGTATATACAGGCGCATTGATGAATCTGATTGTGTCAAAAATTGCAAAACCGGCATTGACATCACCACCAGGTGAATCTATGTAAAAATAGATAGGCTTATCGCTGTCTGCTTCCATAATCAAAAGCTGCTTTACGATTTTCTCTGCAAGTTCCTCGCAAACCTCACCACTCATGATAATCTGGCGGGTCTTGATGAATTTTTCCATAAGGGGATCGGAACCAGCTTCTTTTTTCTTGTCTTCACACTCTTCTTCGTTCAAAATAATATCCATCTTTTCCTCTGATAAAACATTTTGTCAAAATCATTATGGAGACACTAAAACGGTAAATTTTAGGCCTTACTACAATATACTATAAAAAGAAATAGTTTACAATAAGGACACGCTTAAAAACACAGGTTTTGAAAGCATGCCTTAAGGTAACATTAATTTTTTCTGAAAATAAATTCAAAAAAAATCTCAAAAATCATCTTCGATTCACGAAACATTTCCAAAGCATTTTACTAAAACAATGAAGAATCATCCTTGTTTTTTTCTACGGATATGCTTTCAACTTCATGCACATCAAGCCTGACTCCTCCAGCCTTGAGTCCCTTTTCCTCAAAATTTCCTGCATCGAATTCAAGACTTTTAAGCTTTTGCCTTGCCTTTTTCTCAAATTTCAGCGTAAATTTGAAACTGTCCCTTGTATCGACATGAAGAACTTCCGCATTGTCAGGCACAAACATGTAATTTCTGTTCATTATCCAGCCTGAAACCCTGCATCGCTTTATGTAGCACTGTCTGGTGGAAACATCCCTGTAAATTATCGTAAACAGTTCACGGTTTATGACTTCTTTTTCGGCATAGTTTACATACCACATTCCTGTATCCACAAAAAGCTTGTCAGGCACATCGCACACGCCCCAGATTCCGCTTTTTCTCACGACAAAAATCCTGTCATACGGGGTGACCCTCAAAACTTCAACACCGCCAGAGACATTTTTTCCAAGATATCCCTTTTCATCATAACGAAGAGCAATATCCCTCTTTACGACTTTCTTGACATCTATCGTCTCAAACTTTGATATCTCAGTCTTTCTTTCAAGAATTTCAGGCATGAGGTTCTGGAATTTTTCCTTCATCGTCTCAAGATAGCTTACGGCGCAATCCTTCAAATGCTTGAGATTTCTTGAAATTTCCTTAAGTCGTTTATTAATCGCGGCAACCTGGTCACGATTTTTCTTTATGTCAAAAAGAGATATTCTTCTTATTGGTATCTGCAAAAGTTTCTTTACGTCATCATCAGATATCTCTCGGACAAGTTCATCGGAGAAAGGCTTGAATCCGCTTTTTACGGCATCAAATACGGCTTTCTCTGTCTTCATCTGCTCGATTGCCTTGTAGATGCGTTCCTCAATGAATATCCGCTCAAGAGTACGGGCATGAAGTTCCTCAAGAAGAGTGCCCCTTTCGTACTCAAGCTCATCCTTTATTATGGAAGTAAGCTTTCCGGCGTAATATTTCACGATGTCAGTCGCACTCATGCAGACAGGCATGTTGTCCTTTATGACAAGCATCTGGCAGTTTACGGATTTTTCACAGTCTGTGTACGCATAAAGGCTTTTTTCAACATCTTTTGAATAAACTCCACGAGGAAGGTTTATTTCTATTTCACAATGGTCAGTCGTAAAATCTTCTATTGAACTGATTTTTATCTTTCCGGCCTTGTATGCGCTTTCTATGGAATCCAGAAGTTCCCTGGAATTCGTATCCACAGGAAGCTCCGTGATTATGATTTTCTTTTCATCCCTCATGTCAAGCCTTGCACGCGTCACAAGCTTTCCGTTCCCGTCATTGTAGTTTGAGACATCAATAAGGCCGCCTGTAGGAACGTCAGGATAAATTTCAAAATCTTCTCCTTTCAATGCCTTTATTTCCGCATCAATGAGTTCACGTATGTTATATGGAAGGATTTTCGTAGACATTCCGACTGCAATTCCCTCAGCGGCACTTATGAGCGCTACAGGAAGTTTTGCACGGAACACGACAGGCTCCTTTCCCCTACCGTCATAACTGTCTACATACTGCGTTATGTGCGGATTATAGAGAAAATCCTTTGCAAGCGGATGAACACGGCATTCTATATAACGGCTTGCAGACGCACCGTCACCTGTATATACGTTTCCAAAGTTTCCCTGCTTTTCTATGAACACTTCCTTGTTTGCAAGAGTTACAAGAGCACCACCTATGCTCATGTCTCCGTGGGGATGGTACTTCATGCACTCGCCGACAACTCCCGCAACCTTATGCATCCTTCCGTCATCAATGTTGAAAAGAGTATGCATTATGCGCCTCTGCACGGGTTTTAGTCCATCCTCAAGATCAGGTATGGCCCTGTCCTTTATTACATAGCTTGCATATTCCAAAAAGTTTTTGTCAAATAAATTCTTTACAAATGCCAATTTTTAATTCCTTATCAGGGCTTCTCTAAAAATTGCAATTCTTAGAAATTCCCGTTAATTTTTTCCAAAAGCCCCGAAGGCAAGGGACCAAATGTTTTTCTATGCGTCAATTTCCTGCAAAAGATGCTTTTCTATGAATTCACGGCGTTCCGGTGTATTCTTTCCCATGTAAAACTGCAAAAGCTTTGGGACAAGCTTTAACTGGCTTATCTCAACAGGTGTCAGATGCATTGTCTCAGGTGCTATGAACTGCCTGAATTCCTGAGGATTTATTTCTCCGAGACCCTTGAATCTTGTAGTTTCGGAAGAAGAACCGAGTTTCTTTATGGCCTTGTCCCGCTCTGATTCAGAATAGCAGTAAAGGTTTTCCTTCTTGTTTCTTACGCGGAAAAGAGGCGTCTCAAGTATGAATACCCGTCCCGTGGTAACAAGCTCCTCAAAATATCCCAAGAAAAAAGTCATTATGAGGTTTCTAATATGATAACCGTCGTTATCGGCATCAGTTGCTATCACAATTTTAGAATATTTTAAGTTTTCAACAGACTGTTCGATTCCAAGCGCCATCATAAGCTGATAAAGTTCATCATTCTTGTAAATTTCGCTCTGTTTTTTGCCGCACATGTTCTCAGGCTTTCCTCGAAGTGAAAATATTGCCTGGAAATTTGCATCACGGCTGTGCGTCATGGTTCCTGAGGCAGAATCTCCCTCAGTAATGAAAATCATGGAATTCTCGCCTTTTGCGCCATCCTGCACATGATACTTGCAGTCCTTGAGCTTAGGAATTCTTATGCTGATTTTTTTTGCGGCTTCCTTTGCTTCTTTCTTGACCGCACTCAATTCAGTACGAAGCTTTTCGTTTGCCTGTATTTTTTCCTGAAGCCGTTTTGCATCATCTCCGTTTCTTCTGAGCCAATCATCAAGACCCGACTGCACCTCGCTCACAATCCACGAACGTATGTCCGTATTTCCAAGCTTGTTTTTTGTCTGGCTTTCAAACACAGGATCTTTCACCTTCACAAGCACTGCGGCCGCAATTCCTTCGCGAACATCCTCGCTTTTATATGACGTACCGAAAAATTCGTTTATGCCTTTTGTAAATCCTTCCTTGAATGCATTCAAATGAGTACCGCCGTCTGCAGTGTACTGTCCGTTTACAAAAGAAAAATACGTCTCGCCATATGAATTTGTATGGGTAAACGCAAATTTCAAGTGCTCACCCTGATAGCTTCCTATTGGATAAAGCGCAGTATCCTCTATTTCCTTATTCAAAAGATCAAAAAGTCCATTGTCGCTTTTATACTCATTTCCATTAAGGGTAAGCGTAAGTCCTGCATTGAGATATGCATAATTCCATATCCTCTTTTCAACAAACTCCATGTTGAAGACATACTTTCCAAAAATTTCCTCATCAGGAACAAATTCAAAATATGTACCGTCAGGTGTCTTTTTTTTCATTGTACCGGATTTCTTATCCTTAAGCTTTCCCTGCTCAAAGACAGCTTCCATGCACTTGCCTTCCCTTACCGAAACAACCTTGAAATATGAGGAAAGGGCATTCACGGCCTTTGTACCGACTCCATTCATTCCAACGGAAAACTGGAAAACATCATCATTGTATTTGGCACCGGTGTTTATCTCTGAAACACACTCGACAACTTTTCCCAAAGGGATTCCTCGTCCATAATCGCGAACCTTCACCCTTCCGTCCAAAACCTCGACGTCGATGCGGTTTCCAAAACCCATGATGAACTCATCAATCGCATTGTCAACAACTTCCTTAAGAAGCACGTAAATTCCATCATTCTGATTCGAACCGTCACCAAGACGACCTATATACATTCCAGAACGAAGCCTTATGTGTTCAAGGGCATCAAGGTGCCTGATCTGGCTTTCATCATACTTTTTTGGTGCCTTAACGGCAGACTGACCATCTTTTTTCAAACTTTTTCCACCCATAGCCTTGGAATTATACACTACAGGCGAATTTATTGCAATTTATTTGCGAAAATGAGTTTTCTTAAAAAAATCACGACAAAAATCATGCGATTTTCAAAAAAATTTCAAAAAAAAAAAAAAAAATTAAAACATTTCACATTCAAAAATTTTTCTCGCATTCATCGTCTTCTGAAACCATCAATGCAGAAGATGCAAGATCGTGGTTTATCTTGTACCTCATTGACTTTTCCTTTGTGGTACCGGCAATTTCAAGAGACAGCATCTGGGTTTCTTTCGTGCGGCATTCATTTTCATAAAGCCTTGAAGCCTGCTCCATCACATCCATAGCCTCTTCAAGAGGAATTTTCAACACAAGGGAAAGTTCTGAAGGTGAAGACGACACAAGTTTTTTAAGCGTTCCATATTCCTTCAGCAAAACGGCATCACGCTTTGGTCCAATTCCCCTTATCTTAAGGAAAACGGACTCAATGTTCTCCTTTGTGCGCAGGGCCTGGTTCCTAGACGTCGCAAATCTGTGAGTCTCATCACGAACCCGCTGCAAAAGCCTCAGTGCATCACTGCGCCTCGGAAGGACAATCGGCTTGCTGTTTCCAGGCTTGTATATTTCCTCATTTTTCTCAGCAAGACCTATCATCGGAATGTCAAGGCCAAGAGAATCAAGTATTTCCTTTACGGCATTCACCTGCCCTATGCCTCCGTCTATGAGTATGAGGTCTGGGAGAGGACTTTTTTCATTCAAGAGCCTTGTATAGCGCCTCGATGTGGCTTCCTTCATGGACGCAAAGTCATCTATTATGCCGTCTGTAGTCTTGAGCCTGAAATACCTGTAGTTCTTTTTGTCAGGATTGCCATTGTAAAAGCTTATAAGGCTTGCGACAGGAAATTTTCCGCCAATATGGGCTATGTCGAAGCCTTCTATCCTTACAGGCAGGCTCGGAAGTTCCAGCAACGACTTCAGCTCATTCATTGCCGGGAAATCACCGCGGTCCCGAAGTCTTCTTATTATGTCCTCATGAGCATTCTGTTCGGCCATATTCAATGCCGCCCTGTGAACGCTTCTTGAATTCTCCTTAAGAAAAATGATTCGTGTTGACGCACCTAGTTTTTCAGAAAACCATTTGTCAATCAAATCACTTTCAGCTTCCCCCTTTATGAATATCCTTGGAGGAACCAAATCCTTTTCCGTATAGTATGCGCTCATGAACTCAGGAACAAGCTCAAAATCCTCATTCATGCTCATCGTCCTGTAATTGTCACGCCCCAAAAGCTTTCCGCCCCGGATTTTCAAGACTGTAAAGCTTACAAGCTCCCCTTCACGGAAAGATGCTATGTAATCCCTGTCTTCGCCATCAAATCCTTCCACTATGTTCTGGTTCGTAAGAATGTCCAAGGCCTTTAGGCCATCACGAAGTCTTGCGGCTTTTTCAAAATTAAGCTCACAAGCGGCCTGTTTCATGAGTGATACAATCTTTTCCTTTGAATCTTTATTCTTTTTATTCTCAAGTAAAATCTTTATTTCTTCGATAAATTCATTGTAAGTGGAATTTTCAATTTTCTTACAGCATGGCGCCTTGCACCTTCCAATATGATAATACATGCATGGAGAACTTTTTTTAGAGAAACGTTTACATTGCCTTAAAGGATATATCTCGTAAATCGCTTCAATGAAAGTATCTAGTGCATGCACATCAGGAAACGGGCCAAAATAAAGCGATCCGTCATGCCTGACATTTCTTGTCTTGTAAACACGCGGAAACTCTTCCCTTGTGATTTTCAAGACGGGATATGATTTTCCATCTTTCAGGCAAATGTTGTATCTTGGCGAATACTTCTTTATGAGGTTGTTTTCCAAAAGGAATGCCTCATATTCGTTGCTTGTAGTTATGTATTCAATGCTTGCCGCACTGCCGACCAAAGTCCTTGTTTTAATATCCTTGTTTGGATTAAAATAGGATGTAAGGCGATGCTTTAAGTTTTTTGCCTTGCCGACATATATTACGGTTCCCTCTTCATTGCGCCACATGTATACGCCGCTATGTTCAGGAGCCTTAAGTGCGGTCTGGTGAAGCTTTTCTCTGATGGAAAGAGGATTATTTGACAAATCGGAAAGTTGGTTATGGTTATTCATATGCGAAAAATTAAAAAGTTCAACCTCACTATTGTATCAGTTTTTTTATTTATTTTAAATACCGTTTCTGCTGAAGAAAAAAATCTTGTCCTGGGCGGAAAAGACGGATGGAAAAAGCTTTCCAAAATGGATGGCATCGTATGCGGCAAAGGCAAATTCGGCTATGACGCAATGGTTCTCGCAACCAACAGCCGACCTCAGGATGACTATACGGACATTCTCATAAATTTTGAAAACAACAAAGTGCGCGATGTCACGGGAAACTACCAGGTAACATCAAACAAAATCATACCGTCACCAGATTCCATGATGGGAGAATTTTCAGGTCTTGTACGAGGACACGATGGAGTGTCGCTTCAGGGAAATTCTCATTCCCTTTTCGGAAAATCAGGTGCAACAGGCTCGTTCCTCATAGAATTCTGGCTCAAGCCGTCAATTGCGGAAAATGGAGAAATCGTATTTTCATGGAGATCTTCAAGAACGGTTTCCAACTATCCTCTTTATCAGATTATAAACGCAAGTTTTTCAGGAAACCACCTGGAATGGTCTTTCACAAACGTTTTTAACGGCTATGTGGACAATTCGGGAGAAATCACACTTTCAAGCTACAGGACGATAATCCCGGAAACATGGATGCATCACTCCATAAGTTTTGACCAGGACACAGGTCTTCTTGAATACAGAATAAACGGACTTCTGGAATCGCTAAAATACATTACGACCACAGGACATGAAGACATGGGTTCCATATACATGCCTCTTCTTGGAGTTCCTGCAAACATAGAAATATGTCCGCAATATTCGGGCATGATTGATGATTTCAGAATCCAGAGAAATACCAAAAGCGAAACTGCAGAAAAGCTCAAATACAGTGCATACAGGACAGACGGCGGAAGATTTGAAACAGAACCAATCCTCCTTTCACAGGGAACATCTATCAAAAGAATCGATGCTCTTGTTACAAAGCCTGCACAGACCGATGTTGAATTTTTTGTAAGAAGCGGTGACAATTTCTACAACTGGACGGACAAAAAACCTGCATGGATTCCAATCAAAAACCATGAGGAAATAAAGAACGTTTCAGGACTCTATTTCCAGATTGCGGCAAACTTGTATCCAGACGGAAACGGCAAGGTTTCGCCATCAATAACAGAAATAAAGGTAAATTACGAAGACGTGCCTTTACCGCTGCCACCTTTCGACCTCAAGGCAAAAGCTGAAAATGGAGCAGTCACGCTTACATGGCCATATTCAGTTGACGAATCGGTAGGAGGGTATTATATTTTCTATGGAGAGAAACCTGGAGAATATCTTGGAAAATGTGCAATCGAAGGCGATTCTCCTATCGAAGTCGGAAACACAACTTCAACAAGAATAACAGGTTTAAAAAATGGAAGGCTTTATTATTTTGCAATAGCATCCTATTCAAGGTTTGACACCAAGGTGACAGGTGATCTTTCAAAGGAAGTTTTCGCAAGACCAATGGACAGATAGGAAACGAATAAAATCGAAATCCATGTACAGACTGGATATTCGAAATGTCAATTCCATTTAACTTAGGCTTTTTTTAATGAGGGATTTTATGAATGTAGAGACAGAACAGAACAGGAAAATAATCGAGCGTGCAGAAGCAGCCATTCTATCGCGAGATTATCCACAGGCAATCTCAATCTACAAGGGGCTTTTGCAAAACTTTCCAAACGACATGAATTTCATCAAGTCACTTGGAAGTCTTTATATTAAAAGCGGTGAAGATAACGAAGCTCTTGCATATTACAAGATGATAATCAAGGAAGAACCGCAGAATGTAACGGCACTCAATGATTTGAGCGGAATTTACAGGCGTCTTGGAATGTACAAGGAATCCATAGATGCAGTAAGCGATGCCATAATTGCAGACGAAACATACATACAGTCATTCTATAATCTTGGATTCACATGCAAAATCATGGGAAATTATGACGAAGCGCTCAGGGCATTCAAGAAAGTAATCGAGTCCCGCCCGACAGATGTGCTTACATGCAATCACATGGGTTCCATATATGCATCCCAGGGAGACCACGAAAAGGCAGTGGAATATTACCTTAAAGGCCTCAAGGTGGATCCAAACCATCCGATTCTTCAGCTAAACATTGCAAAATCATACGTACAGCTCAAAAACTATCAAAAAGCGGAACAGGCATTTGAAGCGGCATTAAAATCAAAGCCGGGTTGGCTTGAAGCCATAGAAAGCTACTCAGATCTTCTTCTTATAAAAAACAAAACAAGAAAAGCAGAGTCAATCGTAAAAAAGGCAATAAAGCTGAATCCAGAAAACCATGTCATGCATACAAAAATGGGTGACGTATTCATAAAGCAGGATTCCTACGACAATGCGGCAGCAGAATACAATACGGCCTTAAACATCGATCCAGAATACATAAAGGCTCTTTCAGGACTCGCAAAAACTTACGAAACACAGGAAAGATTTGACGATGCCTTAAAAATTGCAGACAGGATGGAAAAAGTTTCTCCAGTCGATGAATCAATACAAAAGCAATATGCGCACATTCTCCTTTCTGCAGGAGACTACGACAGGGCAAGTGAAAAAATACAAAAGCTGTACAGCAAAAATCCTGACGACATAGGCACATTGAACCTTTTGGGACAATTCCATATCTGCAAGGGTGATGAAAAAAAGGCATTTGCATGCTACAAAAAAATCAAGGAAATACAGCCTGACTACACAAATTTCTATAAGGAAGGCGCCAAAAGATATTCTCAGACAAACAATCACAAGAAAGCTGAGGAATTCTACAAAAAATCACTTGAAAATGATGATGCGGATACGGAAACACTAAAGCTTCTCGCACAAACCTACGAAAAGCAGGGAAATTTGAAGGGTGCCATTTCAAATTACAAGAAAATTGAATCATGTGACAATTCAAACGAGGCATTCAAAAAAGGCCTTGAAAAAATCATGGCAAAAATGACTCTCGAAGAAATAGAAAAACTTGAAGAAGAAACAGACGAGTTTTCAGAAATCGATGAAGACATTTCTCCAATCAGCCAGCCAAAAGATGAAAAAGATGACAAGGACACTTCTCGTGAACCGACATGGGAAAAAGCCCCTATACAGGCAATAGTTGAAGATGAGCCTGAAAAAATCGATTTGGAAAAAATTGAAGAACCAAGGGTCGAATACCAGAACCTTCAGTCTGAACTTGCAAAATTTGAAGAAGTCACAGAAGTAACAAACAAATACAATGCAGCTTTCGAAGATTTTCAAAATGATGAGATTTCGACGGATGAAATTTTCAGGGAAGGCAATTTGGATCGTGAAGTGGAAGCAAGCAACCAGAAATATTATGCGGAAACGCTTGACGATCTCGTTCCGGAAACAGATATAGAGGAAGAAGGAAATTCTTTCCTTGAAGACAACACAAGTGCGGAAGAATTCTTTAGCCAGATGCAACCGCCAAAGAAGCAGAATGACGGCATGGATCTTCCTCAGAAAAAAGACGGATTGAGCCAGAGGAAAAAAGATTCCGACTACATAACACTTGATGATGGATGGGATGAGGATGATGATTTTGTACCTCCTGCAAAACAGCTCAACAAGGCATTGGAACAGGAACATCCTCGCAGAAAGGAAAAAGAAGAAATCGATGAAGATTTTTTTGATTCCGACGATTTAAGCAAAATTCCTGCAGCGAGGGAATTTTTCGACAAAAACAAAGCCATTGATTCAGAACTGTTTGAAAAAGCAGCTGAAACAATAGAAAACATGGCAACAGTCATTTCCAAGACGAACACGGAAAACAAGGAACAACCAAACAATCTGTTTGAAACGCTTAAAACGCTGATTCCATTTCTGCCTGAAAAAGAAAGAAATGATTTTAACGCAAGCAAGGAAAAAGTACAGCTTGAATACATAATTTCAAAACTTTCAGGAAAAGAAGGACTTTTGAAGGTTGCGGGAAATTTGAGGGAAAAATTTGAAATAGAAGAAAATTTCCACGAAGAGGGCACTGGCAAAATGTTGGTTTTCAAGACCCTTTCAATTTTGAAATCCCTCATAAACTATCTTGATGACAGGGAAATTGCCATTTCCATAGACAGTCAGATAAACAGGATTATTGACAAAATGGAAATAAAATAAAGGGATTACCTGGAAATTGCAATTTTTAGAGGAAGCTAAAAAAAACTTGAAAGTCTTGCTGAGAAACGACAATGAAAAGGCTGCATGAGGTACAAGACTCTTGTGGCTTTTTTTTATGAAATCAAGCAACTGCAACATCCCCCAAAAGTCAAAATCATTAAGGCAATCTTAAAAAGCGATGTTCAAAGACTTGTAATTTCAAGGATTGAATCTCAACCGGCATCCCCAAACAGCAGTTTTTAGTGACGCCCTTAATTTCATTATACAGCATGAAAGACCTTCCATTACAACAAAAACACCCAAACATGTCATTTACAATTGAAAAATTTTTTTTTCTATGATAAGCTATCATGAATTGTTGGAATTTTGAAAAACGGATTTTAAATTTTCAATATTCCACATAAAAAAGTTGTTTCTGAACTTCATTTTTCAGGAGCATTCATTACAAGTAGAGGATTTTTATATGATCACATTAAAATTTGGCGGAACAAGCATGGGATCCGCACGTCGTATCTTGGATAGCGTAAGCATCATGATTGGAAGAGCACAGCAGGGCAGAATAAGTGTCATTGTAAGTGCTGTTGCCGGAGTTTCAAACAAATTACAGGCTGCTATTGACGGGTGCACCACAGGGACTACCTCTACCCCTTATGTAACCGAATTAAGGACAATTCACAGCGAAATCTGTTCTGAAATAAAATCTGTGCTAAAGGATTTCAACACGGAAAAAGTTATGGCAAAAATTGAAGAACAGCTTGCAGAGCTTCAAAAGCTTCTTGACGGACTTTGCATATTCAGGGAATGTCCGTCTTCAATCCATTGCAGAATCATGGGAATGGGTGAACTTATGTGTGCACCGATTGTTGAGGAAACTCTTCTTGCACAAAAGCAGAGCGTAATTCTCCTCGACACAAGAAAATACATTTTCACGACAGGTGACCAGAAAGAAGGCGAGCCTGACTACGCACACTGCATGGACGCACTTGCAGACTACAGGGACGGTTCTGCACGCGGCGCACAGATTCTCATATTCCCAGGCTTCATATGCTCATGGGTAGAAAGAACCGGTGCAAAACCTGTAATGGGACTCCTTGGAAGAAACGGTTCTGACTTCAGTGCCGCAATAATCGGTTACTGCCTCTCATCGACAAAAGTTGAATTCTGGACTGACGTAGACGGAATATATACGGCAGACCCTCGTGTAGTAAAAGATGCTATACTTGTAGACAACATGACATACGAAGAAGCCATGGAACTTTCATTTTTCGGCTCAAAAGTACTTCATCCAAAGACACTCGCACCACTTGCTTCCAAAAACATCGAAGCATGGAGTCTGAACTCGCACAATCCAAAGGCACGCGGCACATGCATTGCAAGAGGACCTTTCGAAGACTCAGGAAAAGGTCTTGTACGCGGCATAAGCTGCCTCAAGGACTGCGCAATGATTTCTGTAAGCGGTTCTGGAATGAAGGGAAGAAAAGGAATCGCATCAAGGATTTTCAGCACGGTAAGCAATGCAGGAATTTCCATTCTCCTCATCACTCAGTCATCAAGCGAATACACAATTTCTTTCTGTATAAAAAAGAATTTCGCACAGCAGGTTCAGGATCTTTTGAAAAACGAATTTGCACTTGAAATATCGACAAAACTCATAAACCCAATCAAGGTGCAGGAAAACTGCGCAATCGTGTCAATAATCGGAGACGCAATGAAATCAAAACGAGGTGTCGCAGGCACATTCTTTGATTCACTTGCAAGCCGAGACATAAACATCCTTGCAATTGCACAAGGCTCAAGCGAGCGCTCAATATCGGCAGTAATCAATGCAGAAGACGGAGACATGGCGGTACGAGTAGTACATCAGTTCTTCTTCAACACGACACAGTCCATCCAGGTTTATGCATTCGGAGCTGGTACAATCGGCGGCACAATGCTTGACCAGATTTCAGAGCAGCAGAAATCGCTTCTTGAACAGGGAATTGACATCCAGGTAATGGCAATCGCAAACATTGACGGAATGATTTTTGATGCAAACGGAATAAACCTGAAGGATTGGAGGGAACAGGTAAAATCAAAGGGCAAAAAGACAAATCTTGATGAAATTCTTGATTTCGTAAGAAATACAAAGCCTTTGAATCCTATATTTGTTGACTGTACTGCAAGCTATGACCTTCCGGAACGATATCTCGACATCTTTAAGACAGGCATGAGCATTGCAACTCCAAACAAGAGAGCAAACTCAATGAGCATGGATTTCTACCATAAGCTTCGTGAAACAGCAAACGAAATGCACGTACGTTTCCTCTACGAAACAAACGTAGGAGCAGGACTTCCAATCATTGATACGCTTCAGAATCTCTTCAAGTCAGGAGACAAGCTCACGGCTTTCAACGGAATCATGTCAGGCTCACTTTCATACATCTTCGGAAAGCTTGATGAAGGAAAAAAATTCTCAGAAGCCGTTCTCGAGGCAAAAGAGCTGCGTTATACGGAACCGGATCCACGTGATGACCTCAAGGGAACAGATGTTGCACGCAAGGCCCTCATCATTGCTCGCGAATCAGGCATGAACATTGAGCTTGAAGACATAGAAATGCGTTCAATTTTCCCAGAAGGATTTTCCATTGAAGGAACTGTTGACGAATTCCTCAAGAGACTTCCGGAACTCGACGGATATTTTGAAGAAAAAATGGCAAAACTCAAGAAGGAAAACAAGGTGCTCCGCATGGCAGCATCCATAAAGAACGGAAAAGTAAGCGTAGGCATGCTTGAAGTCGGAATGGACGATCCGCTTTACACTGTACGTGGCGGAGAAAATGCATTCGTATTCAATACGGCACGCTACACACCTATTCCTTTGACGGTAAAAGGTTATGGTGCAGGTGCAGGCGTTACGGCAGCCGGTGTATTCGGTGACGTGCTCCGACTTGTATCATGGAACCTTTATAACTGAAAATAGCCAATGACAAAAAAAGGATGACTTTCCAAAACAATGGGTTGTCATCCTTTTTTTTATCTTAAAATCAAAAAAACATCATCAAATCTGCAATCAAAAAAGTTCCAATTGCAACCATAATATTTCAAGACTTTTTATTCATCATGTACTCCCAAACAATTTCCGAAGCAATGCCGCAAAGTTCGGCACAAGGACGCTTTTTATAGTATTCAGAACTGCGTGGCTCAGAAACACTTGTATTTTCGCTTTTTTCAAGACCAAGAAGTTTACGGCAAATGCAAGATCCGTTGGCTTTTTCAAATTCAGCCATCAAGTGCTGCCCAATGCCATAGACATCATCTTTTGATTTTTTGTCAGAAGCATCATCTTTTCCATACTGGAGACCTGCAACCATAAGCATTCCGTTTACGGCCCCACATGTTTCCCGAGTCCTGCACACTCCACCACCAAACGGCTGTGAAATTCTTGCAAGAACATCAGAATCCACACCTAAAAAATCACTGAATGCCAAAAGCACCGACTGGGCACAGTTATATCCGCTCTTGAAGTTTTCGATACTTCTGTTTTTAACATCTTCCTTCGTCATAATTACCTCTTTTATTTACAGTAT
>JAZQMW010000037.1:0-2286 GCA_045627025.1 Treponema sp.
TCTTCCCAAATTTCCGCAGTGAAATGGATTGCTTCAAAGTCTTTACAGCCTGTGAGATAGCCTATCAGCACAATCATTAAAATATCGCACAGATTATGTTTCTTACATCGGTCAATTCTGAAATCCTTGATTGTCATTAGCGATTCTTTCAATGTCATTTTTCACCACCAGAAAGAATTCTAATGTTTTTTGAAGTTTTTAAATACTATACATTTTAAAAGTCTTTAAAATGCGTTTGCCCTGTGAAAAAGGGCATGTCATGTTTATCAAAGTCTTGAAATTTGCTATCATGAGGCATGAGTCATAAAAAAAATATCGGAAAACTTTTTTTCATTTTATATTTGTCTTTTTGCACACATGTTTTTTCTCTTGGATTCTTTAAGGATGGAATTTATTCGTTCGATTATGAAAGGGTTCTCGTGAGTCTTGACGCTGCCGAAGCTTACAAGGCATGCGGTGTTAATGCGCGCCAGGATTCTTCAAAACTTGCGACAGGTGCAGCTGTCTTTGTCAAGGACGGCATGTTTTCAGATCCTGAAAGCGGAATAGTCCTGAAGATAGGTTTTGGCGGTGGTGTAAAAAGCCCTGATAATCCAAGCATTCACGGAAAGTATGGTCATGGTGGAAAAATCTGCTATTACGGAACATATGAGGAAAACAACCAGACTGTACAGATTGCCCTGGAAGGCGTATTGTCGTTCAGTGCGGAAAATGACCGTGCGGGAAAGAAATTCAGCGGCATTTACAGCGCAAGGGATCCTGGTTCTGGAAGAAATCAGGTAATCTGGATTGAAAACGGGCTTTATATGTGGCGTTACGAGGATGAGGCTGAAGATGATTTTTCAGGCTGGCCGATGATTGTAAAAAGTGACGGTTCGTTTTATTACGAATCGGAATTTACTACAAGGGCCATAATGTATGGAATGTGTGAAAATTACGTTACCTCAAAAACATGTTCGTCCGGGAAATTTGACGGCGACGGCAGCTTGAAACTCATGATTCTTACCAAAAACAGCGGAACCGGTCAAAGTGAAAATGAAGTGCCCGTGAATTATTCTGCTGTCAAGGCTTCCGAGTCATACAGGAAAAATGATTTTCAATCATTCGATGCGGTCGTGGAGAAGGGCAGCAGAAAAAGACGTTCCAAAAGTGCAGTGGTGTTTGGCGCGAACAGGGTGGAGGGAAATGAACCCGAGTGGTATGATGAATCCGTTGTCTCTTTGGAAGATGGACTTTCATCTTGCGGAAAAAAGAGAAGCTTTGATTCGGAAACATCTTTGAGGCTTGCTGAAGGAATTGCAGTCAATCAGATAATTGCGTATCTTGGAACTGAAACTGACATTTCGACAGAAGCAACATCAAGGCAAAATGATGATGGAGGCAGCAAGTGCCTGTACAAGACTTTGGAAAAGATTTCGCTGAGCAATGCGTCTCATGAAGTCGTGATGTCTTATGTTGATGAAAAGACCGGATGGGCGTACGTAAAGGTAAAGTGTAGCGGTAAGTAGCATGTCTTTCATGATGATGCCCGATGGCGGTTTGGGGAGAAAATATGAAAAAGGTGATGGATTTTTTTGTCCTGCTGGTATCGGGCATTGCATTTTCCTGTAATGTTTCTGAAGTTTTTTTTGATGGTGCACGTTGCATTTTCCCTGCAGGACAAATGAGTCTTGATGTTTCCGAATGTCTTGGAGGAGTGCTTGCAGTCTGGTCTGAAATTCTGAAATCATCCGATGAAAACAATGAGCTTGAATCCCTCACGAAAATGAGCGAAAAGATGGCATCTGCGGTTTTTATGGACGGCTTGAAGCATAATCTTGTCGACAAGGTTGATTTTGGTTCTCCTGAATCTAGGGAAAAGCATGGCCTTTCTTACGATTCGAATTGTGAAATTGAAAATCTTAAAAAATCATATTGCTATCCTGATGGAATCAATGTCCCTGACTGTTATCTTGTCGTGAAAAACGGGACTGTGAAATTCCATTTGAAGAACATTGTAAAAGGAAGGAAGACACTTCTTGTATTTAGGACAATATGTTCAAATCCTGAACACAAGTATGCTCTTTCTGTTTGTAAAAATGTTTTTGAAACTCGTGCGGTTCATGATGATGTGAGTCGGCTCAGAAACATTGTATTTGAAATTCCGACTCTGTGAAAACCTTTCTGTAAATTCCAAACATAGTAGGTTTGTGGTAAAATAAATACAGGAGCCTACTATGGCAAAAGAAAAACACACACCACACAAAGTTGTAATGACAGAAGGCAAAAGAGAAATTGTTAGAAGTC
>JAZQMW010000038.1:0-9200 GCA_045627025.1 Treponema sp.
CTTGGCCCACAGAACGACATGGCTACGATCCGACTTCTTTTCAGATGAACGGTCAACAAGGTTGAGGATTTCAACGATGGAATCAACACCACCGGCTGCAGTATAGTCTTCGCTTGACAATGTGGAAAGCTTCTTTTCAAGAACACGCTCGACTTCACGCAAAACTTCAGGAGAAGTACGGTCCATTGTTGCAAGACGCTTTGAAACTTCCGGCTGAATTTCAGGAGGAAGATTCTGAAGAATAGTTGCAGCCTTTGCAGGTTCAAGATAAGCCAAAATCAAAGAAATTGTCTGAGGATATTCCTGCTGAACGAAGTTCAAGAGATGAGCAGGATCCGTTCGCCTGATAAAGTCAAAAGGACGCACCTGAAGGCTTGACGTAAGCCTGTTGATGATGTCAATCGCCTTCTGGCTTCCAAGAGATTTTTCCAAAAGTTCTCGCGCAAAATCAATACCACCAGTAGTAATGAAGTTCTGGGGCTGCCTGAGTTCCTGGAATTCTTCAAGAACCTGATCCTTAAAATCAGCTTCAACTGTATCAAGACGGGCAATTTCAAAAGTCAATGTCTCAACTTCATCTTCCCTCAAATGCTTCATTACGTCAGATGCTACATCGCTTCCAACTGCAACAAGGAAAATAGCAGCCTTCTGACGTCCGGTAAGGTTTTTGTAATCCTTGGTGCCACCTTTTTTCTTGCCTTTTTTGCCATCTGCCAATTCTTCTGCCATAAACTATTCCTCCATAAGCCATGTACGGATAAGCATTGCAACATCTTCAGGATGTTCCTTTGCAAGAGCGACTGCACCTTCCTGAAGTTCAGCACGCTTTCTTTCCTCAACGGACATTGTAACTTCCATACCCTGCTGCTGTGCTGCCATAAGGGCATCAATCCTCTGCTGCTCCTGCTCCTTGATGCGGGCTTCTTCCGCAAGACGGCGGCGGCGTTCAATTTCACGGCTTATAACCCTGAAGAGTATGAATGCAACAAGCACAACTGCAACTCCAATGAGGCTCAGCATGATTGTCTGGTTTCTCTTAAGCTGTGCAATGAAGGCTGCATCCTCTGCTGCAAATTCCTTGGACCTGTCAACACTGTTATTTGTAACGGTAACGACGTCTCCACGAATCTGATTGTATCCGATTGCACCTTTTACAATATTTTCGGCATTCTTAAGTTGCTCAGGATCCAAAGGCTTATAGATTCGCTTCAAATGTCCGCGTTCAAGAATCTTGTTGTTCTTTTCGTCATACTCATAGTCCCAAGTACCGTCAATATTGACGGAAACGGTTCGTCTGCCCCTCTCAGGACTTGTTTCCTTATCTATAATCTTTTCATTAAGGGCATAATTTGTCTTGTTGCCCTTTTCCGTAGATTTTCCAATCACATTTTGAGAGTCACTGTATACAGGAGGATTCTGACCTTCAACTCCGGCAGGACCTTCCGGATTGAAACCAGTTCCCGTAAATGACTTGTCAACTTTTTCTTCAGAAAGAACAAGACTTTCCTTTATTTCAGAATCATCATAAGGAGTGTTTGGGTTATCAGGCTTCATGGTGATTCCCGAATATTCCTTTGCATGTATCTTTTCAACAGACATGTCCATTTCAAGATTTACGTTAGTAAGGCTCACCCTGTCGCCGTAAATCGAACCAAGCTGATTATAGACATTATTTGCAAGCTCGGTCTCGTATTTTCTGATTTCTTTCTGCTGTTTGCTTATATTATTGATTCTATCGCTTTCAGCCATGCCTTCGAAATCATTTATCTGCTCATTTGTATTTCCATCACTGATTGTAATTCCGTCATCCTTAAGACCTTCAACACATCTTTTGATGAGATTCTGGATACCCTTTATGAGCTTCTTGTTTGACGTAACGTCAGAACCCGGTGCAGGACGTATGATTATGGAAGCTGCAGGTTCGCTTGTCTGAGACCTCAAAAGCCTCTCCTCAGGAATCGAAAGGATTACCTCCGCCTGCTGGATTCCTTCAAGGCTTTCAAGATGCTGCTTGATAGACTTCTGGAGAGCAATCTGATAGTTGTTCTTGTCATCGAAATCATTTCTTGTGAGACGAGTTTCCTTAAGGAATGCAAATGGATCCTGTCTTGACGGAGCAAGACCCTCTACAGAAAGCTGCCTCTGATATTTTTTTGCAATTGAAGCATTGTCAACGGAAAGCCTATTGTCCTGTGATACATAAACCTTGACATTGTCACGGTTCAATCTTTCTATAATCTGGTTCCTTTCATTCTCATCATTGACTGACATGTCATAAAGATAAGAAGTGGCAGGCTTTGAAGATACGGATGCCATGAGCACGATTGCCACAATTATGACGACAAGAATGCCCGCAACAATCACCTTCTGAAGTGTAGTCCACCTGGACCAGCTTAATTTAATGGTTCCCAACTTTTTTTTAAACCATTCGTTCATATTCCCCTCCCATGAACGAAAATATGTCATATATTATATCATAAGATTCTATAAAACACAAAGACATTTTTACTTTCCACCTATCTAGGCCTTCCGGAAACACCTTTCCAAAAGACTCCGCTATCTATTCTGAGAAAGCTCCTGCCATCCATTTACAAGACGGTCAATTACAGTCTGCGCAAGATTGAGAGACATCTTTGCCTTTGCCATTGCAATGGTTACATCCTCAATGTTAACGCTTTCAGGATCGGTTACAACCCGCTCAGACATTGCAGATGCATTTATCTGCTGGCTGTTCATTTCGTTTACGGCGTCCATGAGGAATGCCTCAAACTGACCTTTTACACGTGTCTCTCCGCCTTCAGAAACCCTATTCTCCATTCCAAGAGGAGATGTTCCGAGATGATTCGGATTTGTCCTTGAAAGCTGCAATGTTCCAAATGAAAGTTCCATTCTATCCACCTACTTTATCCGCGTTAATTTACCCAAAACAGGTTTTCTAAAAAATTCCTGCTTTATCTTCCAATATCCAGCGCAGAAGAAAACATTTCCTTGCTTCCCTGGATGACGCTTGAATTTGCCTCATAAGCACGGTTTGCACTTATCATGTCCACCATTTCATTTACGATATTCACGTTAGGATATTCTACATATCCCTTGAATTCACCGGAAAGAATTGCATCAGAATGATCCGGATCATACACCATGCGACCCTGGTTCATGTCTTTCTTGATTTCGCTTACCTGAACGCCGTTTCCAGGTCCATTGTCAAAATACTTGTCAACGAAAGGGAACCTCCATTCAGGATTTTTAGAAGAAACAGGCTTGAGCACGACAGACTGCCTTCTGTAGCATCCGCCTTCCTGAGTACGTGTCGATGTGGCATTTGCGATATTGTTTGAAATTACATCAGTACGAAGACGCTCCGCACTCATTCCTGTCGACGCAACATTTATACTACTGAACATTCCCATATCATTGTCCCCTTTTCAATTTACTCTTTTCTATAATCAGATTTTCTTCATCGCTGTGTCCAGCTGCCCAAATTCAAACGATGCGAGCTGCGTAAGGAGCCCGTACTGCATCTGAATCTTCGTAACGTTCATTGCTTCCTGCTCCGCATCAACATTGTTTCCGTTTGCCTTTGATGTCGTAACGAAATCCGTCACACGTCTTGGCGTAACGCTTCTCCAGTCGCGAGGAACCTCACTTTCAACATGACGGGCATCGGAAGTCTGCATTCTGAATCCTTCATGAGCATTGTCACGGCTCTCAAAAGCCTTCTTTAACTCACTTTCAAAATTTACAGACTGCTTCTTGTAATTAGGAACTTCACTGTTTGCAATATTATTTGCAGTAACCTGATAGCGAAGTGATTCCACACCCATAGCCCTGTGTAATAAATCTATCGAATTTGAAAAACTGTTCATACCCATACACTGATTTTCGGAAAACTGAAGATAAAGTTTAGAAAAAAAGACTCAGGAAACGTCAGCTTACATACGGATCGTCTACAGTTATGACGCACACAACGTCATCATAAAGCGAATGCATCCTTTCTGCCACAATTTCAGAAACACGCTCATGGGAAAAACGGCATTCATAAGGCCTTACGATGTCAAAAATGAGATTGGTGTGCATTTCACCGGGAACAAGCCTCACGTCATGGACCGTAATGCCAGAATCAATCTCGCATACTATGGAAGCAAGTGACTTTTTCAAGACCATGAGCCTCGGATTTGAAACATCAATCGGATCCATGTGGATTGTTGCAAAACACCCGAATTTTTCGGCAAGATCAAGTTCAAGACGGTCTATTGCCTCATGGCACGCAAAAATGTTGTCGTTTCCGGAAACCTCTGCATGAAGCGATATCATTTTCCTTCCGGGACCATAATCATGGACAATGAGGTCATGCATTCCAAGTATCAGGTCATGCGAACGCACTTCCGTTTCTATATTCTTCACGAACTCTTTTTCAGGAGGAATGCCCAGAAGAGGATCCAGAGTCTCCCTGAAAGACTCGACGCCGGTTTTCAATATGAAGAAGGCAACGGCACACCCTGCAATGCCATCCACAGGCACGCTTGTGTACCTTGAGGCAAAAAGAGACGCAAGCGCCACGAACGTGCTGAACATGTCGCTGAAACTGTCCTTTGCGACTGCTTCCATTGTCTCGGAAGAAATCTTTTTTGCAATGGAATGATTGTACGCATACATGTAAAGCTTCACTGCCACGGCAAAAAGCATTATGAATACGGAAAAAAGAGAAAATTCTGTCTTTGCAGGATGAATGACGGACGAAACTGAATCGCGGAAAAGCTCAAAAGCCATGAGGAGAATGAAAAAGGACACGATGAATCCCGACACATACTCCATTCTGCCATGCCCGAAAGGATGTTTTCTGTCAGATTTTCTTGACGCAAGCTTAAAACCAAGCATGGTGACGATGGATGACGCCGCATCGGAAAGATTATTGAATGCATCTGCCGTAAGCGCAACGGATTTTGACATGAAGCCCGCGGCAAATTTTGCCACGCACAAAAAGACATTGAGAAATATTCCCAAAAAGCTGCAAAGCATGCCATACTTGAGCCTTACGGACATATCAGAATAGTTTTTGTAATCCTTTATGAAAATTCTTGAAAGAAAAGATATCATGAACCCTCCCAAGTCCTCATCTTGCAGGAAATTATTTTTTCGACTTCGTTTTTGTCATCCGCATCAACAACAACAGCCCCAGGGATTCCCTTCATGAAAGTATACTGTTTTTTTGCATAGCGATGACTGTCATGCTTTATTTTGTCACGAATGCCGTCATTGGTAAGATTCGGAAGAAAAAACTCGCTGTAGCCTATAGCTTTCATGGCCGGCGTATTTTCATCATACCCCATTTTCCTCAGTTTCTCAACTTCATCAGCAAGGCCGTTTTCAAACATCTCGTCAACACGCCTGTTTATCCTGTCATAAAGCTCTTCACGAGGCCTGTTGAGAATAATCGTGCAAAAATCATATTCCTTTCTGAGATTTTCAGGAAGAGCAAAAGACGACAGAGGTTTTCCTGATGAATAAAAAACCTCAAGAGCCCTGCAAATCCTATATTCGTCATTCACGTTTATCTTGCGCGCACAAACAGGGTCAAGCTCCAAAAGCCTGTCATACAGAGCCTTTTTTCCATGTTCCGAAAGCTCTTTTTTCACGCTTTCACGAACCTTCGGGTTGCTTTCAGGCGTTTTGGGACACCCCAAAAGGAAATTCCTGATGTAAAAACCCGTTCCGCCAATTACAAGAGGTATTTTTTTCCTGGAATAAATTTCACTGCACAATGAATCTGCCAAGGGCATAAAATCGCCAAGGCCAAACTGAATTTCGGGAGAGACTATATCTATTAAATGATGTTTTATTTGACTTTGTTCAAAGGCATTTGGTTTTGCAGTGCCGATGTCAAAATGCCTGTATACGGCCTGACTGTCCGCACTGACAACCTCTGCCATTCCCCGAAGGGAAGAATTTGAATCTTTTCCAAAAAGTTCGACGGCAAGAGACGTCTTGCCGGATGCTGTAGGTGCAAAAACTACAATTACAGGTATCAACTTATTTTGTCTGAGACTCAATCTGGTAATGAACTTCATCACCAAAAAGCTGGCGTGCGGCGAGGCTGACAACCTTTCCGTCATTTTCCTCAACAAGTTCCAGTGCACCAGGATCCTCTTCCTTTGCCAATTTTGCAAGCTGGAATGCGCGCTGGCTTGCTGCGACAGTAATACCGTACATGCCACCCTTGAATTTTGCCATGTCTTCTAAAGGAAAAATCATAATAAACTCCACTACAAACATCGAATTATCGGCAGGTTCCGAAATTTTAGCTTCTGAAACCCATAAGGAACCCAACGCAAAAAGCAGCACACTGCAATTCACGGACTGTCATTATAACAAATTTAAGGAACTAAGTCAAACGCACACGCAATTTTACAACTCCTTTCCTGATCATCCGACAATATTTTCTCTATAAAAAGGCACAAACTGAGAAAAAAAAGGACTTTCACAGCTTGTTTTTTTTCAGTTGACAATACCACGACAAAAAACTATCTTTAGGACACAAAAGGATGCGTGCGCAAGACCAAAATCCTTTCGGAACAAAATACAATCACGGAGAGTTAAAAATGTCACTCGAAACAGAACTTAAGGACAAGCTTAACCCGGAGCAGTACAGGGCCGTCACCACAATAGAAGGTGCAATCCTCATAATTGCGGGTGCAGGTTCCGGAAAAACCCGCGTAATCACGTACAGAATCGCAAACATGCTCGAAAAAGGCATTCCGCAAAGCGCAATCCTTGCCCTGACATTCACAAACAAGGCTGCCAAAGAAATGGAAGAGCGAATAAAAGAACTCACGGGAAAGAAACTGCAAAACCTCACGGTAAGCACATTCCACGCATTCGGAGTAAAGATATTAAGGCAGGAAATAGAAAAACTCGGTTTCAGGCCGAATTTCTCCATTTATGACGAAACTGACAAAAAAGCACTCATAAAAGAAACCGGACGCGAACTCAACTTTACGGCCGACGCAATGGATCTTTACAAAATAAGCGCCCTTTTCAGCGACATAAAAACCGGAAGAAAAACATGGGGATCGGAAACGGACATGTACAGGGAGCTTTACGAACAGTACCAGTCGGGCCTCAAGCTGTACAACTCAGTCGATTTTGACGACCTCATAGTGCTTCCGATAAAACTGTTCAAGGAATTCCCGGAACTTCTGGAGGAATACAAAAGCAGGTACAAGTACATAATGGTTGACGAATTTCAGGACACGAGCCACCAGCAATACGAATTCATGCACCTTCTCGCAGAAAACAACATCGCCGTCGTGGGAGATGACGACCAGTCAATCTACAGCTGGAGAGGCGCAGACTTTCAGAACATCATAAACTTTGAAAAAGATTTTCCGAACGTGCAGGAAATTCGCCTCGAGCAGAACTACAGATCCACGGGAACAATCCTAGCAGCCGCAAACGGAGTCATAAAGCACAACACGAACAGGAAAGACAAGGAGCTTTGGAGCGGAAAGGGAGACGGAAAGCCAATCGAACTGTATGCGCCGGAAAACGAAGCCGCAGAAGCAGACTTCATAGCAGAATCAATTCTAGGAATCAGCGCGGAAGAAAGCCGAAACTACGATGATTTCGGAGTCCTCATCAGGGCAAACACGCAGTCAAGGGCACTGGAAGAGGCATTTCTCGAAAACAACATTCCGTACACCATGAGCGGAGGCACAAGCTTTTTCGAAAGGAAGGAAATAAAGGACATAATAAGCTACCTGCGCGTAATAGCAAACCATGACGACGACATAAACCTTCTACGAATCATAAACACTCCCCGCCGCGGAATAGGAAGGACGACAATAGAAAAGATAAATGACGTCGCAAAACTTCAGGAAGAATCTCTCTGGGAAGCCGTAAACGCAATACTTTCTTGCCCACCGGAAGAATGTCCTGTCTCGGAAAGCACGAGGGAGGATCTTGAAGGATTTGTAAAAGTCATAGAAAACTGCAAGACAATGCTTAGCGGAAAAGGACTCAGCAAGAAAGTCCGTCAGATGGTCGACGACATAAACTACTTCGACTATCTGATAGGAGAAAATCCCAAAAGCGAAAAAGCCGCAAGATTCAAGTTCATGAACATAGAAAGCCTCATAAAAAGCATGGAGCAATGGGAAAACAACCCGAATTACGAAGACACGGGCCTATACGCATACCTAAACAGGATTACCCTGCTTTCAAGGGATAACCTTGACGACGAGCAGGACAAGGGAAAAGTCAACCTCATGACGGTTCATGCATCAAAAGGCCTTGAATTTCCGGTCGTATTCATTGCAGGCGCGGAAGAAGGACTCATGCCGCACGCACACGCAGTCGAAGAAGGAGGAGATGCCGCTGTGGAAGAAGAAAGAAGGCTTTTCTACGTGGCAATCACACGGGCACAGGAAAAACTCTTCATATCGTCATGCAACACGAGAAGACGCATGAATGCAACCGTAGAATGCCAGCCAAGCAGATTCCTGGATGAAATTCCGGCGGAACTTGTGGAATATTCGGAACCCAAAAAGGAAGTGACGGCCGAAGATGCTCACAATCTGCTTCAGAACATGCTCAAGAATTTTGCAAAACCGCACGTCCCAAAACTGTAGTTTAAGAAAAATTAAAAAAAACAACTAAAAAAAACAAAAAGTGCTTGACTAAAAAAAGCGTTTCATATATAGTCTTAAACATAAGTTACACGGTGCCTGTAGTTCAGGGGTAGAGCGCCAGATTGTGGATCTGGTTGTCGAGGGTTCAAATCCCTCCAGGCACCCTGCACCAAAGACAGGACGTGCAAGAAATGCGTTCGTAGCTCAACTGGATAGAGTAGTGGACTTCGAATCCGAAGGTTGCACGTTCAAGTCGTGTCGGACGCATCACGGGCGATTAGCTCAGCTGGTAGAGCAACAGACTCTTAATCTGTGGGTCGGGAGTTCGATCCTCCCATCGCTCATAAAGACTGGATTCAATTCCAGTCTTTTTTTTTGCCCAAATTTTTATCTTTTAACACAGGAGGCTTGATAAAGATGAAATTCATCAAAAGTCTGGCTGCTGCAACACTGCTATTTTCAGCAACCATGGCTGCAGCTCAGAATGCACCTGCCTTTACAGGATGGAGACAGGCTCAGACAGATCACTTCAACTTTATTTTTGAAGAAGAATCAAGAACTGCTGCAGAAGGT
>JAZQMW010000039.1:0-14714 GCA_045627025.1 Treponema sp.
CCGCTATTCAGATGACGGTGTAAGGGAAGTCATAAAATCAATAATACTTCCTCTCTGGAACTCATATTCATTCTTTGTTCAATACGCAAACATTGACGGCGTTACATGCACAGGCCATGAATTTGACGACAAGCTTCCGGAAAACCCTCTCGACAAATGGATTTTGTCCGTTTCGCAGAAGATGGTAAAAGACGTTACGGAGGCACTTGACAGATACGACCTTTCAAGCGCGATAGATCCTATGCTTTCTTTCATTGACCAAATCAACAACTGGTACATCAGAAGAAACAGAAGAAGATTCTGGAAATCAGGAAATGACCAGGACAAGATTGAAGCATATGCATCTCTTTACAAGGCATTGAAGACATTCTGTCTCGTTTCATGTCCGTTCATTCCGTTCCTCACGGAGACAATGTACCAGAACCTCAAGACTTCAGAAGACAAGGAATCTGTACACCTCTGTGATTACCCTGCATATGACGAGCGATTCCGAAACATTGACCTCGAATTCAAGATGGAGAGCGTTCAAAAGGCCGTAAGCATGGGACGAAGCCTCAGAAACACTTTCAACCTGAAAAACAGGCAGCCTCTCCAGAGCGTGGCCCTTGTTACCCGCAATGCAGAGCAAAAGAAAGTTCTCGAAGAAATGATGTCCACAATCGCCGAGGAACTTAATGTCAAGGAAGTTATTTTCCACGACAAGGAAGAAGACCTTGTTGAATACAGCGCAAAGGCAAACTTCAAGGTTCTTGGAAAAATTCTCGGACCAAAGATGAAAATTGCGGCTGCTGAAATTGCAAAGCTTTCAAACGAACAGCTTTCTTCAATGCTTAACGGCGGAGAACTCAAGATTTCAGTAGACGGAACAGATGTTTCGCTTACAGAGGAAAATGTCATCGTAGAAAGAAAAGAAAAAGACAACCTCAAGGTAATAAACGAAGGAAGCCTTACAGTAGGTCTTGACACAAAGATTACTGACGAGCTTAAAAAAGAAGGATACGCACGTGATCTTGTGCGAGGTGTACAGAACCTCAGAAAGGAAAGCGGCTTTGAAATCACTGACAGGATTGCCCTCACGGTTTCTGGAAACGAAGAACTCAAGGGTGCATTCGGCATGTTCAAGGATTTTGTAGCATCAGAAACACTTTCATCTTCAATTGAATGGAAGGATGTGCTTGAAGGTGCTGCAGAAATAGAGGCCGATGAAATAAAATGGCTTGCAAAGGTTCAAAAATGCTAGAGTAAGGCACGTTCATGATTTGCCTCTCCGGTTACGGTCAGGCAGTCATGCGTCACAAAACATGCAAATGCCACAAGCAATTGCCTGGTGCCAAAGTTTTCATGCATGCAAAAGCCTGTGTGAAGGCCATGAAAAAAAATCAAGATGTTCCCTGTCATTTCAGGTTTGGATGATGATAAAAAAAATGCATCAACCGAACCTGAATGCGTGGGAAAAAGTGCAGACAAAAAAAGGGAGAAGTCAAAGTGAAAAAAATCCATCGAATACTGACAGCGGCGCTTTTTTCAGCTCTTTTGTTTTCATGCAGGACATTACCTGACCAAAGCGAGAATTTCAGGAACCCACTGTCGCTTCTTTCCGCAGATTCAAGCATATACATAAAAATTCCATCAGAACATCACGAGGATCTTGTAAAAAACATGCTTGCATCTGGCATACAGGGACTTTCAGAAGAAGATGCAGACAAAATAGCCTCAAGGACCGGAAACATATATGCTGGTGTCGGTTCCGCATCAGACAGATCACGCCTTGAAATGGTATCAATCACGTCAATTCCAAAAATTGCAGAAAAAGCAGCATTCAGCGAAAAAAAAGGATGGAAAAAAACTTCATTCAAGCCAAACTCCAGGGAATACACAGTTTATTCATCAGAGTCGCTTAAAGAAAAAATTTCCTTGCCGTCAGGCGACATGGTCATTCTCAGTGAGAAAATAGAACCGATTCTCAGCCGATATGACGAAAACAGAGAAATGGAATGTACGGAATACAACATGTGGATATCACAGGAAAGCGCTGACATCCTGTTTTACATAACCAGACCCGGACAATACATGAGGAACCTCATAGGGCAGAACATAAACATCGGCACCGACTCAATTTACGGCAGATTCTGCAAAAGCGACAGCGGAAAATACAACCTTGCATTCAACATACACGCAGTCGACAGCCACGCACTCGTTCCCCTCAAATCACTTCTGTCCATCGCATTCTCCATGATGGGCGGAAAAATAACGCAAAAAGATGATTTCACGATTGAGCTTTCAAATGTTGAGTTCACGGAAAAACAGATACGCGACTTTTTCATAGTGCGGAAAAAGATAAGCGGAAAACATTACGAAGTAAAGGGTGACAGAATAATACAAGAGGACAAATGAAAAAGAAAAATGCGGCAGTCATTGCGGCATGCATTTCATCATCCATAATGTTCTGCACCTGCTCGACTTCCAAAATATCGGCAATTTCAGGAAAAGACAAAATCGTTGAGAGAAACCTTACCGCAGAATACTTCTCGATAGCAAACAGCTACAAGGAGCTGAAGAAATACGACAAGGCAATAGAATATTACGAAAAGGCACTTTCAAACAAAGAACTGAAAGATGCGGCATTCTATGGGATAGCACTATGCAGCGTATGGCTCAAGAAGTGGCCGGAGGCGGAAAAATCTTTCACGGAGCTTCTGAAAAAAGACAGCGGCAACACATCGCTCAAAATGTCTCTTGCGTACATCCATGCAATGAACAAAAAATACAATGTGGCTGAAAAAGAATACATAGAGCTTCTTGAAGACGAAAATCATGACAGCGAAATTCTCGTGAACTACATATGCGTCCTGCTTGCAGAAAACAAGGATGAAATCGCGGAAGAAAAACTTGCAGAACTTAAGGAAAAATTTCCGGACGAAAAAAACATCCAGACGATAGAAAAAATCATAAAGGAAAAAAACGAAAAGAAAAACAAGGCTGAACTTGATGAAGATGAGCTTGAAAACGAATCTGAGATGGCAGAACAGGAAAAGGAAGCAGAAAAAATAAGCGAGGAAAACAAGGAAATAAACAAAAAGAAAAAAGCCCTGGAAGAAAAGGAAAAAGAAAAAAAAGAAAGTAAAGCGGATGATGAGGATGAGGAAGAAGAAAACGAAAAATCAGAATCTTCCGGCAAGGCAAAAAAATGACAGGCTTGGGCAATTTACATCCATGCATTTTGCGCACCGTATTCACAGAAAGGATTAAATCCAGTATACTGGAGCGATGGAAAACAAATTCAGAGAATACGGAATAGAAGAATCGATAATCGAAAAGCTTTGCAATAATGGAATTACGGAACCTACAGCAGTACAGGCAAAAGTAATGCCCATAATCAAGGGCGGAAAAAACACAATGTTTCAGAGCGAGACTGGAACGGGAAAAACATTTGCATACCTGCTTCCCCTGCTCACGCATCTTATAGAAACGGAAAATCCCAAAAAAAATGTCAGGCTCATGATTGTGTCCCCGACATATGAGCTTGCAAGCCAAATAAAAGTGCAGGTACAGAAAATCTCTGACATAAAATGCGCGCTTCTCATCGGAGGGGCACCGATAGCCAGGCAGATTGAACTTTTGAAGGAGAAACCTGAAGTCGTAATCGGAGGCGCAAGCAGGCTTCTTGAACTCATACACCTTAAAAAACTAAAGCCTGACAGCATAGAGGCAATCGTGCTTGACGAGGCAGACAGGCTTCTTGCAAAGGAACTCAGGGGAGATACGGAAAGTCTTCTCGAAAGGCTTCCTCAAAAAGTGCAGCTTATAGGAAACAGTGCCACAGTAAGCTCATATACGAAAAAAATTCTTGAGGAGGCAAGAAAAACAGATCCGATAGAACTTGTGGAACTTCCTCCTGAAGATGTCCTCAGGAAAAGGATAACGCACTGGGCAATTTTTGCAGAACGAAGAAACAAGATCGATACGCTGAGATCACTCATCAATGCGGTAAAACCTGAAAAAATGATTGTCTTTACGGGCAAGGGAGACCAGATTGAAAACATCACGCAAAAACTCCAGTACAAGAAAATAGAATGCGAAAGCCTCTCTGGAAAATCCGACAAAAAAGACAGAAAGGCAAGCATAGACAGATTCCGAAGCGGAAAGACAAAAGTTCTCGTGACCACAGATCTTGCGAGCCGAGGACTTGATATAACGGGAATAACACATGTCGTGCAGATGGATTTGCCAGAAAGCGATGATTTTTTCATCCACAGGGCAGGAAGAACCGCAAGAAACGGAAAAAAAGGAATAAACTGCGTCATAGGAGATGCGGCCGAAATGGAAAGATACGCACGGCTTGAGAAAAAACTCAAAATCTGTGTTTATCCAAGGATGCTTTATTCTGGAAAAGTTATTGACCCGAACCTTCTTCCAAGTGAAGAAAACGAAAATTCATAGAAAAAACTTAAAACAGAATGAATTCACTAGACAAGCGATAAATAAATCTGTTATAATACAAATATATGCTATCGAGTATTATGTACTCTAGGAGGATAATTGGCAGACAATAAAGGTATGCGTGTAAACGAACAGATACACGTACGTGAGATCAGACTCATTGATAATGAAGGTGAACAGAAGGGTATCGTCCCGACAATTGAAGCCCTCAGAATGGCAAGGGAGAAAGACCTTGACCTTGTAGAAGTTTCGCCAAATGCAAATCCACCAGTTTGCAAAATACTGGATTTCGGAAAGTACAAGTTCGAACAGGAGAAAAAACTCCGTGACTCCAAGAAGAACCAAAAAGTACTTAAGCTCAAGGAAATTCGCATGCAGCCGAAAATCGGTTCAGGCGACCTCGACACGAAAGCAAAGCATGTACAGGAATTCCTTAACGAAGGTGACAAGGTTAAAGTCACAATCCGTTTCCGCGGACGTGAGCTTGCACACACTGAATTGGGATTCGATGTCCTTAAGGAAGTTGAAAAGAGACTTGACGAGGGAAGTTATGTAATTGAAAAACCTGCCGCAATAGAAGGTCGATTCATGTCCATGACACTCGGTTCAAAAGTTTCAAAGGCAAAACAGAAGCCAGCTTCCAAAGAGGCAAAAGCAGAAGAAGCTGAAACTGCAAAAGAAAATCAGCAAGATTAATTAGAGGTAAAGACTATGCCTAAGATGAAAACAAAGAAATCGTCAGCAAAACGTTTTTCTTTAACAGGTACTGGAAAAGTAAAGTACAAGAAAATGAATCTTCGTCATATTTTGACAAAGAGATCTCCAAAAAGAAAGATGCACTTGCGTGCAGCAGGTATCCTTTCTGAAGATTCTGCAGCAAGAATTCGCAAGCAGCAGCTTCCATACGGTTAATTTTTTTTAGGAGTTAAAAGATGTCTAGAGCAATAGATGGCGCAAAAAGAAAGAATCGTCGTGTAAAGATCTTGAAACTCGCAAAGGGATTCAAGGGCGACAGAAAGTCAAACTACAAGCCTGCAAAAGATGCTGTTGTAAAAGCACTTGACCATGCATATTCAGGACGCAAGCTCAAGAAGCGTGACTATCGTTCATTGTGGATTGCACGTATCAACGCTGCAGTTCGTGCAGAAGGATTGTCATACAGCCGCTTTATCGACGGTCTTACAAAGGGAAATGTTACACTCAACCGCAAGGCATTGAGCAACATGGCTATTGAAGATCCAGTAGCATTCAAGGCTGTTGTAGAAGTAGCAAAAAAAGCAGTAAAGGCATAAGGATATGATTACACTCGATCAAGTTTTGTTATTACAGAATAAAGTAGAAACTGCTGTAGAAAAGATTAGTTCTCTGCAGAATGAAATTGCACAGTTAAAATCAGAAAACGATGCTTTGCGTAGTAGATGCGCAGAGCTTTCAAATTCGATTTCTGAAAAATCGGAGTTAGTTGCTTCTTTAGAGGATACACAGAATAAGATCGAGGAAACGATTCTGTTTACTTTGGACAAACTCGACACTGTAGAAGACACGCTTTTGCAAGAAGAGAATGTCCAGGGTAACGAAATGAATTCAGAAGCAATCCCGTCAGATACAAACACAGCTGATGAAAGCATGAATTCAGAGAATCCGGCCACAGAAGGAAATTTCCAGACTGAAGAAACTCAGGTTTACGAAAATAGCGGAAACCAGAACGAAGGCAGCCAGGAAAACATGAACGAATCTTCAGAAAACCAGATTTTTTCACAGGATGGCACAAGCCAAGAAGTTCAGTCCGATGAAAGCAAATTCATTGACGGACAGATAGAAATTTTCTAGTTCGTGGTAATGGTAATCAGACATGGGAAAACTTCACGTAAATATCTTAGGAAAATCTTTCACCGCTGAGGCTCCCGAGTCTGATGAATATTTGAATAAGCTTACATCATATTACACCGACATCATATCTACCATTCAAAAACAAACAAATCTTCAAGACCCGATAAAGTTGAGCATACTTGCGGGCATCACTCTCGTTGACAAACTTTATCTTGAAAAACAAAAAACGGCGGAGCTGTCGACACCCATAAAATCGGAAGATGAAATACGCACAGAGTATCTTGCGCAGAAAATTCTTGCAAGGCTTGATGAGGTACTATAAGGCATGAGGGACATCAAAATTTACATTGATGCTGATTCATGTGCAAGAAAAGCAAAAGAACATGCAGAAGAAATTGCGATAAAATATGAACTTAAGCTTTTTTTTGTCGCAAACAGGAACATACCGTTCAAAAAAGGCTCTCCCCTATTCACAATGATTGTTTCGGAATCTTCAAGCGGAGCCGCAGATGACTGCATAGTCGACAAATCAGACGATACATGCATCGTGGTCACAAGAGACATTCCGCTTGCAGAAAGACTTGTGAAAAAGAACGTAAAAGTAATGAATGACAGGGGAAAAGAATTCACCAAGGACAACATACAGGAGTGCATTTCACAAAGAAACCTGAGCCTGCAGATGAGGCAGCTCGGAATCTCGACAGGTGGAAAATGGAATTCCTACAGTGACAGGGATTCAAAAAACTTTTCAGCAACTCTTGAA
The DNA here is from genome assembly GCA_045627025.1 of Treponema sp. GTDB lineage: Bacteria > Spirochaetota > Spirochaetia > Treponematales > Treponemataceae > Treponema_D. The sequence goes on from JAZQMW010000039.1 coordinate 7,034, forward strand.
AAAATCATCAGCTTATTGATTCATTGATGAGCTCAAGACGTTCCCTTATCTGCATGAAGGCATCAACAAGGTCAGGATCAAACTGCTTTCCGCGCTGGGACAAAATTTCCTTGAAAGTATCATCAACAGACCATGCGCTCTTGTAGCACCGCCTGTGACGCAACGCATCATAAACATCAGCAATGGCAACAATTCTTGCCGCAAGAGGTATTTTCTTTCCGACAAGGGCCTGCGCAATTGCATGCGGCATTTTTGTTTCAGGAATATAATCCATATAGTCATAGTCACCAGGGTATCCCTTGTCACCTCCATCATATCTGTCATGATGATGGAGACATACATCACGAGCCATTTCATCAAGGTCATTCTCAACCGGAGAAAAAATCTGAGCACCGACACATGTATGTCCCTTCATGATGTCACGCTCGTCATCGTCAAGGATTCCTGCTTTTTTCAAAATTTCATCAGGAACGGCAACTTTTCCAACATCATGGCATCTGGAAGCCATGCGAAGGTTATCCCTGAACTTCAGCCTTTCACCCTCGGAAATGCCCTTTAAAAACGCATACCTGTCATAAATTTCAACAGAAAAACTTGACACGCGCTCAACATGGGCACCGGTTTCCTTCGGATCACGAAATCCAGCCATTTTTATCAGGCGGTCAACATTTTGCCTCGTGAGATATGCATATTCATATATGGAGCCAACTTTTGTGGCAAACTGTGAAATGTAAAATTCCGCATCCTTGTCAAAAGGAATCACATTGCCAAATTCATCCTGTGCATTGATAATCTGAAGAACGCCCAAGACCTTGCCGTTGGCCATCATCAGTGGAATCGTAAGGATAGACTTTGAATGATAGTCATTTGCCTGGTCGTTGTAGGAGTTGAAATCAAAAGGACGGGGTATCTGCTTTTGATCATCCATGTATTCAGGCATGTTGTATACATCAGGGATATTGATTATGCGCTTGGAAAGCATGCAATAGCCGGAAATAGAAAGAGGTGTCGGCACAATGTAAAATGACGTATACGCAAGCTTTTCACCCTCGCCAAGTTTTTTTTGAAGCGTATCATTCTGACTATACCGAATCCAAAGCTTGTTTTCCTTGCTGTCATATTCATAAATGGATCCAGCGTCAGCATTCACTATCTTTCGCGCACCGCTGAGGATGCTTTCCAAAAGGATGTCAACATCCCTTATTTCACGAAGACGCTCCTCTATTTGCGTAATCAGTTCCTTTTTTTTCTCATCAACAGTCTTTTCAATACTCATCTTCAACAAAACACTTTTTGGCAAAACGCCGAGCCGTACAACACCAGAACATTGCGTCATTTGGAGACAACAACGCAATTCCCACACATTGCATATTTTCGTTCAAAAAAAATCCCGAACATCCCTTGATAAGGGAAAAATCCAATCTGCAATCAAAAGAACATAAAATCGAATTAAGTCTACTTTCAAACATTATACAGTATCGAAGAATAAAAAACAAGTTGCCGAGAAAAATATGGGCAACACGGCTCCAAGACACCAAATGCAAATCACAAATTGACCCAACACCAGTTTTCCACTATAATACAGGAATGTTCAATTCACTCACAGGCACAATCACGGGAAAATTTCCTCAGAAAATATTCATTGAGACAAACGGCATTGAATGGGACATAACCTGTCCGGAACTTTGTCTTGAAAATTTTCCTTCAGTAGGAGAAAAAGCAAAAGTCTATACATACATGCAGCATACAGAAAGTCTCATGTCACTTTTTGGGTTTTCAAGCAGTGAAGAAAGGTTTTTGTTCTTCGACCTTTTAAAAGTTGACGGAATAGGACCAAAGGCCGCAATAAAAATCATGAGCAACATATCGTCTTCAGAACTCATAAATGTGCTTGAAAGCGGAAATGTGGGACTTCTTGAAAAAGTGCCCGGAATAGGAAAGAAAACAGCGGGAAAAATGCTCCTCCAGCTCAAGGGCAAACTCACAATGCCTGAAAATGAAAATGCAAGGCAGAAAAAAACTGCAATATATGAAGATGTCGTATGCGCCCTCAAGGACATGGGATATGACAGAATAAAGGCAGAAAATGCAGTGCAGGAAATTGCCGGCATGATGAAAAACGATCCTTCTTTCAACAGCCTTGCTGAAAAAGAACGCGAAGACATGATTTTCCGCCAGGCAATCGTCTTGATGGCAAATTAGGGGAAATGATGAACAAAAGCGTAAACCATAAAAGCCCATACAGAAAGGAAAATGATGATGACGAGATGAACATTGTCGCACAGCTTCAAAGTCAGGCGGCAATGCATGCGGGAAACGATTTGTCAACACTGCACATTGTGCGTGCAGAATCAAGAATCACAGAGGATGAGGTACAGGAGAAAAACCTCAGGCCGTCACACCTTGATGAGTTTCTGGGCCAAAAAGACATAAAGGAAAACCTCAGGGTTTTTATAAACGCAGCCAAAGACAGGCATGAACCTCTTGACCATCTTTTCCTGATAGGTCCACCGGGTCTTGGGAAAACGACACTTGCGCAGATTACCGCAAATGAGCTGGGAGCTGATTTCAAGGTCACAAGCGCACCTGCACTTGACAAGCCAAAGGATCTTGCAGGAATTCTTTCGACAATCACTCCGAACACGGTGTTCTTCATAGATGAAATACACAGACTAAAGCCTGCAATAGAGGAGATGCTCTACATTGCAATGGAAGACTATGAGCTTGACTGGGTAATCGGACAGGGAGCAGCAGCAAGGACTGTCAGGATTCCCCTTCCCAAATTCACTCTTGTGGGCGCAACGACAAAAGCAGGAATGGTTTCATCCCCGCTTATAAGCAGATTCGGAATAGTGCAGCGTTTTAACTTCTACACTCTTGACGAGCTTTCGCAAATCATAAAAAGGTCAAGCAGCATAATGAACATAAAAGTAAATGATGACGCCGCATACCTCATGGCATCCTGCTCCAGGGGAACACCCCGAGTGACGAACAGGGTTTTGAGGAGAATGAGGGACTTTGCACAAATTGAAGGAAGTGATACAATCACTCTTGAAATTGTAAAAAAAGGTCTCGAGCGGCTTGGAATTGACAGCCTGGGACTTGAAAAATATGACCGTGAGATATTGAAGTCAATCATGCAGAAATTTGGCGGAGGACCTGTAGGCGCAGAAACGCTTGCGATAAGCATAGGTGAAAGCCAGGATACGCTTGAAGATTATTATGAACCGTACCTCATACAGCAGGGACTCATATTAAGGACTCCACGGGGAAGGATGGTCACGGAAAAAGCATACAGTCATCTTGGAATTGACCAGAAGACGGAAAACAATTCGCAACCTACATTATGGAATCTCTAAGTCTTGATTTTAGGGACATTCATGAATTTTTTAAGGACAAATAAATTATGCAGACAAAAGATTTTTATTTCGAACTGCCGGAAGAGCTGATTGCACAGCGTCCGAGCGGAGAAAGGGGAAACGACAGGCTCATGTTTCTCTCAAAAGACACAGGCAATGTGGAACATCATAAAATGGAAGACCTTCCTGATCTTGTTGAGAAAGGAACTTTGATGATTTTCAATGACAGCCGAGTAAGGCGAAGCCGATGCTACGGAATAAAGACAACAAGCGGTCGAGAGCAGGAATTCATGTTTTTGAACCCGATAGGAGACGGCTCAAGATGGAACACGATGGTCAAGGGAGCAAAAAAGGTAAAAAAGGGAAACGAATATAAATTCCATGACGGCTCAACAGGATGCATTGACGAAGTTGATGAAGGAAGTGAATTCAGGACAATCAAGTTTGATTTTCCGCTTACGGAAGAATGGTTCAACACAAACGGTCACATACCGCTTCCTCCATACATCAGGCGTGAGGATGATGATACTGACAGCGAGCGGTACCAGACAATATATGCAAGGGAAACAGGAAGTGCGGCGGCACCGACTGCAGGACTTCATTTCACGGAAAAAGTCTTGCAAAAACTCAGGGACAAGGGAGTCGAGCTTGAATACGTGACTTTACACGTAGGACTTGGAACTTTTCTTCCGGTTCGCGAGGAAAGCATAGAAAACCACAAGATGCATACGGAATTCTACACAGTAACGCAGGATGTGGCAGACAAAATAGCAAAAGCAAAAAAAGAAGGAAGAAAAGTACTTGCCGTAGGAACGACAAGCGTGCGGACACTTGAGAGCGCAAGTGATGAAAGCGGAAACATAATTCCTGGAACTCGGGGCACGAACATTTTCATGTATCCAGGATACAAATTCAAGGTTGTAGACCAGATGTTCACGAATTTCCACACTCCGGAAAGCACGCTCATAATGCTTGTCTCAGCTTTTGCAGGAAAAGACAACATAATGAACGCATACCAAAAGGCAGTCGAAAACAAGTACAGGTTCTTCTCGTACGGCGACTGCATGCTCATAAAATAGAAAGAACGGAAACATTTTGTCTGGCAGGAAAGACATGCTAATGCTGAAACTGGGAAGTAACTACATCATCAGATGCAAGTTCCTCATCTTTCAGCATTTCTTTTTTCCATGCAAGATATTTTGATTCCCTGAGCTTTTCAAGCACCTTTACATTCTGCATGGCTTTTCTGACAATCTCACGCTTTTCATCCGCAATAAGTTCAAGGCGGGCTATTTCTTCCATGCATTTTTCTTTTTTTTGGTCAAGAAAATAAAAGAAATTCTGTATCTGGCTCAGGACAAGGATGTCTGCATTGGTATTGAACGATTTCGTTATGGAAACACGCTTGGCTGCAATTTCCTTAAGCTGGTTTTGGTTTTTGGCAATCTCAGCATTTACTTTTCCAAGCTCAAGTTCCGCCTGACTTTGTTCAAATCTCCTGAGCTCAAGAATTTTTTCCATCGAAAAAGCAAACTTCTTCATACATCATCACAATGCAGGCTGTTCTGCATATTCTTCAGAAGGAATTTCAATGCCTGAAAGCTCAGAGAGCCTTGCCAATGTATCTTCTATAGTAAGATGATCAGTTTCTTCCTGGCAAAGGAATTCTTCCACGGCTGCATGATGATCTATGGCTTCATCAACTTCAGGAGAATTGCCCTTTTGATAGACACCGGCAACAATCATCTCTTCATGTTCCTTGTATGTGGCAATCCACTGCTTTACGCGCTGAACGGCCTTAAGCGTATTTTTTCCGGAAACACGCTTTGAAAGACGGCTTATGCTTGCAAGAATGTCTATTGCCGGATAATGCTGTCTTGCGGCAAGAGAACGGCTCAAGACTATATGTCCGTCAAGAGTACCTCGCACCTTGTCTGTTATAGGCTCGTCCATGTCGTCACCGTCAACCAGAACCGTATAGAAAGCCGTAATGGATCCCTTTGCATTGGTACCGGTACGTTCCAAAAGCTTAGGAAGCATATCAAATACGCTTGGAGGGTATCCTCGCTGGGCAGGAGGTTCTCCAGTTGCAAGTCCGATTTCTCGCTGGGCATGGGCAAAACGGGTAACGCTGTCAAACATGAGCATGACGTCCTTGCCCTTGTCCCTGAAATATTCAGCAATCGCAGTGGTAACATAAGCTGCGCGCAAACGAGAAATGGAAGGCTGGTCGGAAGTCGCAACTACAAGAACAGAACGCTTTAATCCTTCTTCGCCCAAATCGTGCTTTATGAAATCCATGACTTCACGTCCACGTTCACCTATAAGACCGATTACGTTTATGTCTGCATTTGTATTTCTTGCTATCATTGAAAGAAGCGTAGACTTTCCGACACCGGAACCTGCAAAAATTCCAAGTCGCTGGCCTTTTCCCACTGTCAAAAGAGAATCTATTGCACGAACACCGGTAATTATCCTCTTGTTTACGGGAGCGCGCTCCATTGGATTTGGAGGAGATGCCAAGGCAGGATAATACTCCTCAGGAAGAATTTCACCCATGCCGTCATACGGATGGCCTGTCGCATCTATGACACGTCCAAGCAATGCATTGCCTACAGGTACTTCAAGAATATGCCCTGAAGCAATGACTTTTGTGCCAACTTCAATACCTTTTGTTTCTCCAAAAGCCATCAAGCGAACAGTCTTGTTTTCAAAGCCGACAACTTCGGCAAGAACGGTTTTTCCAAGACTTCCAACCTCAATTGTACAAATTTCACCTATAACAGAACGAGGTCCTATGCATTCAATCATAAGACCCTTGACACCTGTAACAGAACCGGTGAACTTGATTGGCTCAACCCGTTCTACAGAATGTATGTATTTGTCGAAAAAATTATCCACTCTTTATTTCCCCCACCCTTCAAGATGCCAAAAATGGCATCTTAATCCAACTACCAGGAGCGCATCAAATCACACCATTAAAGATCGGGATTGATAACTTCAGATTTTCCAACAGTCTTTATTGGTGAAACGCTCAGAATCTGAGTTTCAAGTTCAGAAAGCTGACTTGAGATACGTGCATCAATTGCTCCGAAATCTGTCTCAACGATACATCCACCCTTGTCAACGGAACTGTCTTCAACAACGAAAATCTTCTTTATGTTTTCAACCTGCTTTATGAAATCATTTATATGCTCTGTCGTCAGACTTACATCCTGGAGATTGACACGCAAAGTGACATCACCGGATCCTTTTACTTTTTTGAGCGACTGAACGACATTTGACATGATGACACTTTTCTGGTTGTCACTCATGATTTTGACAACCTTTCTTGAAATAAGGATTACAAGATTTACAATCTGCTGTTCGGTCTCATCAAGAATACTCTGCCTCTTTGCCTGAATGGCTTCAATAATCTTGTGGATTCTTTCTATAAGGCGCTCAGCTTCAAGATTACCCTGCTTAAATCCCTCTTCCTGACCATGTTTCAAGCCGTCACTTTTTGCCTTTTCAAAAATCGAACTTTCCTCAACTTTTGCTTCATCGATAATCTTCTGGGCATCCCTGCGTGCCTTTTCTATAATTTGCTGGGCCTCTTTCTGAGCATTTTCCTTTATTACCTGAGCCTGGTCAGACTGATGTTTTACCTGAGAAAAAGCTGCCTCTTCGGCATTTTTCAAAATCTTGTCAGCCTCTTCCTGAGCACGGGAAAGCATCTGTTCTTTCTCAATTTCCCACTGCTTCTTAAACTCTTCCGCCTCACGCCTCAAATCGTCAGCAGTAGGTCCTGTGTATTCAGGAACTTCTTCTACAACTTCTTCTTCCTGAGGTGTAAAATCTTTTGTAAACTGAAGCATTATCTCGCCTTTCTGAGCGTTCACTTCAGCAGGTCTAAATACACTTTGTGCCATATAATTTCCTCTTCATCATGCAGACTCCCGGAAAAGGGAATCCGCAAAACATATCTTGCAATAAATAAAATCAGACAACCATCTCGTCATCAGAAGAACGTGCGATAACGATTTCTCCAGAATCCTCAAGACGGCGGATGACTGAAACAATTTTCTGCTGGCTTTCCTCAACATCCTTCAAGCGTACAGGTCCCATGAATTCCATGTCTTCCTTAAGCATGCTTGCGGCACGCTTTGACATGTTTCGGAAAATCTTGTCCTGAACTTCTGTATCAACAGACTTGAGGGCCTTTGCAAGCTCCTGCGTATCAACTTCACGCAGAACTTTCTGGATTGCACGGTCATCAAGCATAACGATATCTTCGAATACGAACATGCGCTTCTTGATTTCCTCTGCAAGTTCCGGATCAT
>JAZQMW010000040.1:0-67630 GCA_045627025.1 Treponema sp.
AGAAAGGATACCTTATGGGAAGAACGCGAAGAACTTTTACGGCAGAAGAAAAACTTAAAGTTGTGATGGCTGTGATTCAGGATGGAAAGGCCGTCAGCGATGTGGCAAACGAAAACAACATTCATCCAAACATGATTTTGAACTGGAAGAAAAAATTCCTGGAAAATGCGGCAATGATTTTCAACCGTACAAGACCGGATATTACGGAAAAAGCCCAGCAGAAGAAAATCGATGAACTTGAAGCCAAACTCCAGAAGAAGGATGAAGTAATCGCAGAAATAGCAGAGGAAAACATGATGTTAAAAAAAACTTTTGGTGGCCGGAGCTAGGGAAAGAGAAAATCAGTCTTGAAAAACGCACAATGATAGAAACTGAAGTCAGAAAAATGGCAGAAAGGACAGAAATCAGACTTGCGATGATTGCTTCTTTTGCAGGTGTTTCAAAAAGCACATGGCACGAATGGCAGACAAGGAAAGGGATTGAGACAAAACATAACCATGAGACGCCTAGGCTCAACTGGTATACGCCACAAGAGCGCCTGGCTGCCGTCAAATATGTTCTTGCACACAAAAACTTCCTGTACGGTTACCGTTACCTTGCATGACAGATGATAGACGAAAACGTGGCTTTTGTTCGACCAGCAAGCGTCTACAACATCATGAAGGAATATGATCTGGTTCATAAATGGGCTAAAACAGAAGGAGAAGCAAAGAAAAAGGGATTTGATCAGCCTCTGGCTCCGAACGAACAGTGGCACACGGACATATCGTACATCAAGGTTCTTGGTATTTTTTATTATTTCATCAGCATAATGGACGGTTACAGCCGGAAGATTCTGGACTGGGAATTATGTGAAACAATGGAGGGAATCAACATAGAGCTTCTGGTGGCAAGAGTAAAGGAAAAATATCCGGAAGCCCACGCAAGAATCATCCACGACAATGGAAAACTTGAAAGATTTCATTCAACGCTGAAAACCGAACATGTCCGCCAGACAGCATACTTCAGCTATGAAGATGCAAAACAAAAGATGGCACAGTGGATAGATTTCTACAACACTGAACGCCTTCACGGAGCACTTCTTTATCTGACCCCGGAAGATTATTTTTCAGGAAGAAAAGAAGAAAGACTTGCAGAGAGAAGCAAAAAGCTTCATAATGCAGACAGGGAAAGAAAAGCTTATTGGCTAGCTCAACAGGCTTGAACCACCTTATTAGCTTTTACAAAAAACTCCAAGTTCACTTTGGGCAGAACAGTAACAATCCCGCTGCAGTTTAAGTGCATGTTATGTGGATTGCCCGATAGGCAACTGAGGACAGAATAAATGAAAAGAAAAAGTTTTATATTCTTTATTTTAATTGCAATAGGAAGCTTTTGTTTTGCACAAGGACATATTACTCCTTGCAATTTAATTTACCCTGAGGATTTTTGTAAAGACTTTTTTATTCTTCAAAAGAAAAGTATAAGTATTTCTAAAGGGAGTAAAAGTGATTTTAGAAGTGAAGTGAACCTTGATGTAGTAAATGTAAAAGAATCTGCAGAAAGTACTTTTGGATATATAAACTTTTATGGTCCATCATCAAGAAAGTTAAAAGAAAATTGTATTTCTGTCTATATTAATGATAAATCCGTAAAAGCTGTTAAAGGTATTTATCAAGATGGTGAGAAATATTTATTTGAGAGCATAGTTCCTTCTGGGCATTTTAAAATCAAATACATTATAGAACATAATGGCTATGAAATTTCTGGACAACGTTATTGTGAAATATCGAATTATTGCATAAAAAATTGGAATGTATCTGACAGTTATTCAGAAGAAATATCTATATCTCTTTATAATGATATTATTTCATTTGATAGAGAAGATGCTAAAATAGTTGGAAAAGGTAAACAAAATGGTAATTCATATTTCTTAAAATCGGGCGGCATTTATTATTCAACAAAAAAACGCGATTCTGACTATTCGATAATTTGCCAAATTTTTTTCAATGGTTTTGGTGGTGGTTCTGGAGCACCCACATTACCAAGTATTTATAACGATGATAAAAAAATTTCTTCCGCCACGGACTTTATTTATCAGTTTATAACCGCTGCAAAAATAATATCCAAAGAATTAGAATATGATTATCTTCATGATCGTTATGAAGATTTGATAGAATACATAAAACTTTCCAGTAAAGAAGAATTACGTTTGTTTCGCAATGCTTTTTATGCTAAAAATGGATATGTCTTTAAGGATTCAGCATTAAATGATTTTTTTAATACTTCAATTTGTTATTGGCCCGATAATTCTGTAACTCTAAATTCGATAAAAATGACTGAGGAAGAAAGAATACTATTAGAAATGATTCAAGATGCCGAAAAAGGAGAACAACCAGAAGATATTCTTAATAAATATAAAAAATAAAATCACACAACACAGTTTTCAAACTCCGACAGCGGTATAAAATCGCCACGGTCTTAAACAATGTTATGTAGATGTCCGAACCAGGACGCATTTGGAGTAAAAAAATGAAAAACAAAAAACTTGTATTCACAGCATTTTTATTTTTTACAGGAGCTTTGCTCGCTCTTTTATGGAACATAATCCAAAGCAAAGTTTATTTTGACTCTCTAAATGCATATTCTGCGACCGGACCTTGGGATGAAATGATTGCTACTCAAAAAATCCAAGCAATCATCAGTATGGTTCTAGGTTTTCTGCTTAAACTCTTGCCGGGTCTTTTCCTTGTTTTTCTTATCCGCACAAAGCGTTTGATTAATTTCTGCAAAATTCGAAACTGTTGGGTCGGTGTTTTTGTTTTTTTTGTAATAAACGCATTGTATTGGCCTGTTGCCAAGTTTTGCCTGGGGTTGCTTCCATATTATAGCACAGAGACAATAAGGCTCTTGCATGGAGCTGTTGAGCAATCTAGATTTACAGTAATTATAAGCCCCTTTCACTCGATAATCTTTTTTCTACAACTAATTTTTCAGTTTATTTCTGAGCCTGATAGTTTTCAAGGTTTTTCTTCAATAGCCGCGGAACTTCCTGATTTTTCTGCATCATTGCTTGTTCTGGCAGGTTTTATAAAAGGGATGCAGATTCTAAACGTTGAGGTGAAAAATCAATCTGTAGAATTTAAATCCGAAGATGTATCTGCCGCAGAAAAAGAAAAATTTTCTAATGCAAAAACAACTGGATTTTTTCAGACGATAAAAAACTGCTTCAAAAAATCGTTTTCATTTAATGGCTGTGCAAGCCGGACTGAATATTGGAACTTTATTTTATTCAGTGATGTGATACAAATTATTCTTCTTGTTCTTTCCAATGTTGTGCGTGAAAAATACGAATTTAGCATCCATCCTTTTTTGCAAAGTCTTATTTGCATATTTTCAGTTACTATAATGCCTGCAAGTATCAGTGTCGGAGTCCGCAGAATGCATGATGCCGGCAAAAGAGGCTTTTTCATCGCAATTCCAATCGTTTCATTTATCATAACATTAATGCCTCGGGCACAATCAAGCAAATATCGCTACGGAAAAATTATTCATTCAATTTCAAACGCAATAGGAATGTCAGTTTTAATTTTTCTAAGCACTACTTATTTGTTTTATGTCATGCAAATCATACGTTTAGTCTGGCGAAGATTTTAGGGGAAATTCAAAATGAAAAAGATTTGACTTTCACAATTTATTAAAGGAGTTTTTATAGATGATTTATACTTTTCTTTATGGCATAGATGCTATTTTCCGGATAAATAAAAACTTTTGGTTTCATACTACAGCATATTTTTTATCATGCATTATTACGATTATTGGTTGGAATTTTTTAAGAAACAGTAAGACTTTGGCAAAAAGTTGTTTAGGATTTATCTTTATCCCGGCTTTTCCATTATTCAATACTTTATATTCTTTTGGACCATATCTGGAAAAATTTCATATCAATTTTTTTTTAATATTCGGAGGACTTTATTTCACTGTTTTGGCAGGAAGTTTGGTTTTCATTGCGGCTAAAACAAAAGGCAACTGTGCGAAAAAAAAAGGAATACAAATGCTTTTCATTATTTTGTCAGGAATAATGATCTTTTTACATTGCTGCATAGAAACAATTAGTATTTTTGAAAATTTCGCTGTGGGACTTACTATTTTTTCAATACTGCTTGTGGCCTATTATTATCTAAAAGTAATTATTATTAGAATAAATAAGGATGACAAAAAATCAAGAAAACTAAATTCTATTTCGAATGTAATGTTTTGGATTTATATATTTTTATACGATTTTGCCTGTTTTGGAATGGCTGCAGGCAGTGTGTAAAAGAGATATAAAAATCCTGATTTAAAGTCGCTGATTATAAAACTCCCCCAAATTTACAACTTTTCAAACCTTGTTTTTACAGCAAAATTGTCTGATAATGTAATTATTCCCGGGAAAATATGAAAAGCCAGGAGCTTAATATGATTATTAATTTTCTTTTATCACTTATTCCAATTTGTGCAGCTACCGTCGTTTCAATAATAAATGGCGGAGGAACCATTACAGAAATTTTAGATTTAATTTCTTTTGCTGGAATTCTCCTTTTATTTGTTGCGGCATTATTTATTTCTGGATATGGAAAAACATTTTTCCGCATTTTTCAAAGCAAGAAAAAATTCCAGACATTAAATTTGCAGGAACTAAAAAAAACTGATTTGGCATTGAAGTATGCAAGTAAAATTCTTTTTTACACAGCAATTCTGTTTCCAGTCTTAGTATTGATTTATACACTCAGAAACTATTACAAAAATCCTGAAACCTATAATCATCTTGGACCAAACTGTGCAGTCTTACTTTTAAGCATTTTATATCTTTCACTTTTAGAAATGATTATTTACACCATGAAAGCAAAAATTCGTAAATCCGTAATTTTATACATGGCAGAGGAAGAAGAAAAAATTGCAGAAAAAAACAATTGCAAAACTTTTATAAAAACAATTGCAGGAATTGCATTCTTTATTTTGATTGCTGTTTTCTACAGTTATATTTCTGGAGTTTATGCATGGGGAAAAAACACACTCATATCTTCAATTTTGGACATACCTTTTACCATCATAATGATTATCTATGTTTTGCCTTTGGTGATGATTTCCGGGAACATCAAAATTTTATTCAGAAGCATCAAAACTCTTTTTACAGGAACAAAAATTGGTGTGAGCGAAAAATCCCTTTGTCTTAATGCCGTAAAAAATACAATGAGTTTGAATTGGTATGCGTCCTTTTCTGCTGCCACTTGCGGATGGATTGGAATATTAAATAATTTGGAAGATGTGTCCCATCTGCCTGAAAACTTGTCTGTAAGTTTTATTCCGATTTTATATGCAAGTTGTTTGAACCTTTTCTTATTGCTTGTGGAAATTAGAGTAACCAAGGCTGCTGAATCATGATTTTGGATTTATTGATTGTTGCAGTTACAATTGCATTCACAACAGCACTGGCTGCAAATAAAGAATCAATTTTCTCCCGGCTAAAACAGAATTCAATTACGGCAGGACTATTGTTCACAATCATCCAATTAATGATTTTTGTTACCAGGCTTGAACTTGCATCTGATGTAATTCCAGACTTTTACAAACTTGCAGTTTCAGTACTGGTAAAATTTCGTCCATTGCTAACAGGTTGTGCATTCAGAATACTTTTTTCCATTTTGGAAGATGTGTTAAAAAAAAGCGATGAACAAAGTATTGCAAGTTTCGGAAAAGGAAAAACATGCAAATTAAATTTTGCATTGCTTTCACGCCGAGAAATAGAAGTTGCCCGTCTTGCCGCAAAAGGATATACAAATGCCCAGATTGCCGAAGAACTTTTCATCAGCACGGAAACTGTAAAAAGCCACATGAACTCAATTATGGAAAAATTGAAAATTTCTTCCAGAAAGGAATTGATACTTGATAATGAACAATAAATGATTGATAATGAAGAGCATAACTTTTGTAGGTAGGCCACTTGAGTAACGGAGGTAAAAAAATGAAAAAAACTTTTGCTTTAATCCTAATGATTTTTTCTTTTGGATTTATATGGGCAGAACAGCAAAAAAAAGATGATGAAATAAAAAACAACCTTATCAAAGACGGTTTCGGTTCTTTCACTTTTTCTGCTGACGGACAATATAAATACAGCTGGAAGGAAATGTCTGAAAGTTTGTCTTTCGAAGGCAAATACAAAATCGAATCAGGAATTGTCATTTTTGAATCTGCCTGCAAAATAAAAATAAACGGTTATGACACTGACGGCAACAACTTAAATCTTGGAATACCCGGAAAATACAGAATCGATTCCGAAAAGAAAAATGAATATCATCAGGGTGCTCTTGTCAACATAGAAAACGATATCGTTTATTGGTCAAATAAAAAGCCTTCTGCAAATGAAAAAGCCATGATTGACGAAACAGAATGCATTTTATTTCCGCAGGAAGGACCAAACAAAAAATATGCAGTTCTTTTAGAAAATTTAAAAATAAGAAAAAGGCCATCAACAAAAGCAGATGCATTAGTAATTAACGGCTATGAATCAGACATTGCATATATGAATGAAAAAAGAAGCATCGAGTTCGCAGGCTCGGTACTTTGGATAAAAGCAAAATCAATAAATGAAGATGCGATTGATGGTAAAAAAAGTCCATGGTATTATGTAATGTGCTCAGATGAATTAAACAATTTTGACGGCATGAGATATTTTGGATGGATTTATGGAGGATATGTAAAACTGATAGAACAATCCGAAATCAAAAAATATGAAGAAGAGTACAAACCACTTTTGAAAAAAAAGTTAAAGGAAGCCGGTGCCCAAATGAATTGAACATCCCGCCCCCGCTAAAAACGGCACCGATTAAATATCTATATATGCAAAATACAAAGGACTGACTTTGAAAAAAAATCGCACATAAAAAAGCATTCACGCAAAAACTTTTTTGTGGAAATACCAAACCTGGAGCTATATGAAAAAAAATGACCAAACCTGACCCTAACACAATTCACCCGATTGCAGGCTATGACAAAGAAATATATGTAAAGCCAACACTAAAAAATCCAAACATAACCGTTGGCGATTTTACATATATTGCAGATTCTGATTTTGAAAGTCATGTTACACATCTTTATCCATGGAATAAAGACAAGCTAATAATCGGAAAGTTTTGCCAAATTGCATCCGGTGTAGAATTTGTTATGAATGGCGCAAATCATCAGATGAATGCCGTATCAACTTTTCCTTTTTATACGCTTGAAGGATGGAACATGAAAAATCCTTCTACAGAAGATTTACAGCTTAGAGGAGATACGGTAATCGGAAATGATGTGTGGATTGGGCAGAACGCAACCATTTTGCCTGGTGTAAAAATTGGCGACGGAGCAATCATAGGTGCAAACAGTACGGTAGGTTCAGATGTTGCCCCTTATACAATCGTTGCAGGAAATCCTGCCAAAATGATTCGAAAACGTTTTGATGATGAACTGATACAATTAATGCTTGATTGGAAATGGTGGAATTACAGCATTGATGAAATAAATGATTTTATTCCAATTCTAACCAATAGCAATCTTGAAGAAGCAAGACAAAAAATAAAAGAAATTTATAAAGAAAATCATCAAACATTTTGAATTTTTTATCAATTTGCAATATATATAACATATAGGTCTAAGTTGGGAGAAAAACATGACCAAAGAAGAATTTGAAAATCGTTTGTACCATATGGTAAAATCTTTTAAAAGTTTTGCGTGGTGCAAAAATGAAATTACAAAGTTTTTAGTTTTGGAAAAATGCGTTACGGCAGAAAAAGATGTACTTGCCAAAATTGAGGATGAAAAAGAATTTCTTGAAAAAGCATTTCCATTCTGCGAAAAACTTGATTGTGATGCATTCTTTGACAAAGTGGAATCATCCATGCGAGAAGACGGATTTACAGCAACATTGGACAAATCTTCCTGCTGGAACTTGTTTGACGATGAATAAAAAAAATGGGTTGAGATTATTTCTTTGCAAACCATTTTGATTTTGGCATTTTCACTATATATGATATATGGAGGAATTCCGTGGAAAATTCCAAGCTTGATGTTATGCGCAATGAAAAAGGAAATGTCTTGAAATGCGAATCTTGCCCCTATTGCAAGAAGACAGGACATCTTGGTGCAGTCTGGAATTATTGCGACCTTCTTTATAAAGAAAACGTAAAATATGCGGAAGAAAACAATGTTTATCCATACCTTGCATCTTCTGCAAATTTTCGCGTAAAAAAAAGTGGCACATGCATTCTGTAGTCAGCTGCCATTTATTTATATTTTGATAATTTGCGGTGACTTTGGAGATGGGGAATCAATTCCCGAATTTAAAGCTCCTTAAGGTGCATGGTGCGGGCAAAGTGTTTTAGACACGAGTTCTTCTGACTGAACTTTTGAGCCACGTGCAAAATCCGTTTTGCACACCGGTCTGTCAGCCGCTTACTTTTTTTTTAAGTTTTAAAGATGACATTATAAAGTCTTATATCATTTGAAATGCTAAATTTCAGAAAGCTTTAACATCAACAAAAAAATGAAAATCTTTATAAACAAATAATCATTTTGAACTTGTACCGAATTTGATTTTTCTATACAATTTTCATATGGGTATTACAGAATTTGAAAAAAACTATATGGATTTCATGAAAAAATCTTTCGAAAAAAAGACAATCCTTGACTCCTGCATTGAAAAAACAAAATGCATCGAACTGATTAAAGCTGCCATTAAAGATTCCATTGCACTTGTAAAAAAAGAAATAAACAATGATCATCTTTACGGACTTTCTTTCGAACTTTCAAACACGGTAGATAGAAATTCTTACTATAGTTATAATCTCGGAATCTACTTCAACACGAAGGAATATCTTTTAAAATCTTCTTTTCCCGATGATTTGGATTTTCGCTACGGCATATGGTCTGAATGGATGGCAATAACGTCAGACACAGAATCTGCAAAACTTCTTAAAAATTATCTTTACCAAAACAAGACTCCAGAAGACTCTGATATCGAAAAATCATCTGATGAAATGAGCAAAGATGAAAAAGATGCATTTGAATGGTATAAAAATGAATGGGAAGCAGTTGATGATAAAAAAAATGAAGAGCGTGCATCAATCAGAAAATACATGACTCTTGCAATTGCAGAACTCAACAAGGAAAAGTTTTTTTCAAGCATGTTTGGTGCAGTCAACGTTTACCCTTACAGCGGAGAATGTGCTTTGAAAAAAGAAGAAATTCTTGAACACTATAAACTTATGGAAAACGAAATTACCGATGAAAACTTCATAACTTATGTTGACAGTTGGGAATAAAAATCAACTTAACAACGGTCAGATTCTTTCCATTCATAAGCAATGCAGTTTTGCAACTGAATGGGTTTTGAATCTTGCTGTTTTATTATCCTATATGCCCATCCATGCAGGAAACATGTATATTATTCCAATCAGCCATAAAATGTTTAAGGCTGTACCGAAAATTCCAAGACAAAAGCAAATTTTTTTTTCATGATTTGCACTTAACCTGAAAGAAAATATAATTCCTGCAACTCCTGCAGAAAGACCTGCAATCCATCCTATAAGCATCCATATAATACTCATCATTACAATTGCGTCTTCTAAAAAAATGCTTCTTTTATAAAACTTGAAATGTGCAGTGAAGCAGCTGCAAATAATATAATCAACAAAATGGGGGACAACAAAGAAGATAACGATAACAAAAATGTACGCTTTTCCATTTGAAATTTTCCTCCAGAATTCCTTTTTGGTTTTGTACGTTTTTAAGGCATCCTTTATTTTACCAGATAATAATAAAATGCAACAAATTCCCTGAACGATGTGTAAAAATTCCTAGGCTCAAAAAAATATTCAGCATGAGCCCTGTTTATTTTTTCTATCCCTTCCTGACTCATTGCAAGATGTATTCTCATCAAATGCGAGTATTGGGAAACATTCATGACGCTTTCCATTGAGTTTTTCTCAAGAAATTCCTTCACAAAAGAAACCGAATGTCTTGTGTTTATTCCATTGTTATCTCTTGTAATTTTGCTTTGAGGAATCTTTCCGTTTTCAACAAGATATTTTTCCATTATTTCAGTCTCATCGTTTCCGTTTGGATCTATTCCCCCAGTTACGATGATACATTCTGAAATTCCCTGATTATACATTTCTATCGTCTTGTCCAATCTGCTTTTCAATCTTCTTGATGGCGTTTTATCAATGTTTACTTTATTGCCATAAACAACGATTACGTCTGACTTTTGAATTATGTCATTGAATCCAAAAACTGAATTTACTGCTGTGTGCATAAAAAACAGCATGACAAAAGCAGTCATGAAGACTACAAGCTTTGATGCATTCTTAAAATTTATTTTCATGTTTTTTAATCTTACACCTTCACAATCTCTCGTGTGTTCTGCCCAAAGTGAACTTGGAGTTTTTTGTAAAAGCTAATAAGGTGGTTCAAGCCTGTTGAGCTAGTCAATAAGCTTTTCTTTCCCTGTCTGCATTATGAAGCTTTTTGCTTCTTTCTGCAAGTCTTTCTTCTTTTCTTCCTGAAAAATAATCTTCCGGGGTCAGATAAAGAAGTGCGCCGTGAAGGCGTTCAGTTTTATTTCATACTATTGGTGAACGATTATAATCCGTAATGTCCGAACCGAGTTTTGCATACATCTCTTTTACAGAATCCCTTGAAGAAAGTGTTTTAAGCTCTGAATCAGTCATTCCAATCAATTCCAAAAACTGAACATGTCCATTTGGAGTTTCAATTGCATTCACAACAGGATCACTTACGATTATGAAACCTGTAAGTTTTGATTTTTGCCTTGCATCAATTCCTTCAGTCTGGCCTGTATAAATGTATTCGTCCGGGTTAAAAACTTCTCCATTTTCAAATACAAGCCTTGCCATTGCCTGTAAAATTCCACAGACATTTTTCAATTCTGCTTCTTCATCTTCATAATCATCTTTTTTAAGCTTGAACGTAAATTCATATCCGAAACCGCTTGTTTCTTTATCCTCATTTTCCTTTTCATATATTTCAGTCAAACCGTAGGAAACAAAGTGATAGTAATCCTTGCCTTCGTAAATGCTGATTCCGTCAAGAGGATCTTTTCCGCCCAAAGAATATCTTACCAAAGTGCCATAATGTTTTGGATTTGTCTGACCCGGATAGACTCTTAAAAATTCCCTGTCGATTGCATCCCAGCCTGCAGCCTTGTCATCATTTTCTGAATTTGAATTTTCACTTGATTGATTTTTTCCGCCTTCAAAAGTAATTACCATATGAGAGCCTTTAGTTTTTTCCGTAACCCTTTTGATGATTTCATCTTTTTCTTCTTCCATGACAATCTCATTTGGAACCGTCCAATTTTTTATGGAATCTGAATCGCATATGAAACCGCCTTTTACAAGTTCGCCCTGAATTCTTACTGATTTTCCATCCATCTCTACATCAATGTAAGTTGCAGTGCCTGTAATCTTTATTTTTTTCTGCTGAGTTGAATTTTCCGCACAATAATTTTTTCGATTAATGTCAACTGCACCATACAAATCTTTTGGATCAATAAGCTTATATAATTCTTCCAATGAGCTGTTTAATTTGTAAGAAAGTTCTTCCTGGTAAATTGGAAAAACTTCGTAAAAATTTATTTTTTTGGAAAACCCAAGTTTCAAAGGCTTTACGATATCTCTTTTTCCATTGAGCAGCGGCAAAATCATGAAGCTGTTTAATTTTGTATTTTCCGCAACAGGTGATGAATCAGGATATGCCGATACCGTATGGCCAAAACAAAGCCATGAATTGCTTTTTATAGAAAGACGCGCAATGTTTTTCAATTGCCTTATCGGCCAATAAAATTCTTCTTTTTGATTTTTTAGGTCCCAGTCTTTTGGCAGATACATTGCATATTCGGCACGTTCAAAGACGCTTTTTTTTACACCTTTAGGAACATTCATTTTGTATGCTCCGGCACCCATTGTAATCAGTTTATAATACGGCTGATTTTCTGTCGGATTAACAATCAATATTTCGCATTGAATGTCTGGTGAACAAAGTTCCTGGAAAACTTCGCTTATTTCACCATATTGTTCCTGAATATATTCTTCAAGTTTTTCTTTTTCTTTTTTTGAATATGTGTACATTTTACTTTCTCCTGTCAGTGCATAATTGCAAGCCTTGCGCATATCAAAAGTGAAGCTTCCCTAAGGATGCCCTACAGAAAAGAGTTTTAAATCGGATAAAATGTTTTAACCCAAATGACATATCAATTTAAAACCTTCATAAATATTGTACATCATGATGTGAAAAAAAGAAAACAATTATTGATGGAAACCGCCAAATTTTTCAATTTTTAGAAGCAACGAAAGAAGACATCTTGCTCCAAACCTTGTAATTTCAAGGGTTTTAGCATGCCTATCATCCTTAAAAAGTATTTTGGAAATGCCTTGATTTTGGACAATTTCAAAGATTTCAAATGATTTTTTCTATTTTAAATGTCATTTTTGGCATGATGTAAAAATGAAATCCGCAATACAGTTTCCATCGATTTTTCATTTCCGATTCATCTTGAAGTTCTTCACGAAAGCATAACTGTGAGAAACTCAGGATTTTACTTAAAAACTCCCAAAAATGAAGTTTTGAATCAACAAGCAGACAAATTGCCTCGTCCAGGTTAAAATACGCAAACATCTTTTTTCCATCTTTCATGCAGGCAAAAGAATATCTGTTGCTTTTCTCCTCATAACCAGTTTGATATTCTATTTCACATAATTTTTTATTTTGTGCCAGACATTCTTTTTCAAGATGATATTTCACAAGCTGTTTCTTGCATTCAGAAGAAATGTTTTCGACAAACACTTTACCGAGCTTCATAAAATATTCTTCAATGTAATATCCTGACCAATGCATTCCTTCGCACATTTCATCTTTTTTTCGGAGCTTGTTTAAGATAATCTCAAATGTTTCCGTTTCAAACTGTTCAAGTGAAAGGTCTTTAAACTTTTGCACGATTTTCAAGAAATCATCATTTTCTGAAGGTAAAATTTTTCCGTTCAGACAGAAATGCAGAGAGCAGAATTTATTGCTGAAAATCAAATTCGCACTCTTCCAGGTTTGTTTTGCCGTTGGATAGAATTTTTCAATTTCGTATGGAATCTTGCAATCTTCAAGCAGTTTCCAGGCTTCCGAAAGAATTTTACTTATGCCTTCTTCCGCTTTTTTTTCCCTGCCATCAGCTAAAGTCTTTTGATAGTCTTCAATACATTTTTTTGCTTCCTTTGACAAAGCTGCATTCTTTCCGATTTTCAAGCGAGAGTTTATGATGATTTTTTTTACATTTTCATTAAATGCATTATTTCTTACGCTTTCTATTCCGTGCGGCAGTTCTACAGTTTCTTCATTTGAAAAACATTTTACCAAAGCCTTGTTTTTTTTATCAATGAAAAATTCTTTTTTCACTCCAATCATTGCAAAACAATCATTGTCTTTTGATATTTCCATTTGCTTTAGTTTTATTCCGGCAAATGCATTTTCAGGAATTGTTGAGACATTTTTTGAAATTATTATTTTTTCAATATTCCCTCCAAAAAAGAAAGCTTCCGATTCCATTTCGGTAATCTCTTCAGGAACACTAAAAATTACATTGTCGGGATTTTTATTTTTCCAATCACAAACCATTTTCTTTGTAAGAATTGCCACCAAGTTCTCCCGTTTATTGCATCATTTGCCACAGCAAAATTATGACTGAAATTTCATGCAGGTGCCTTTCAAGCTTCAGAATCAACATGCATTGAATCCATTATTTTTCCAGCTCTTCAGCCTTGACAATGCATCCGTTTGAAACCGCAATTCCAAAAAGACATGCAAGGTATCCCTGATTCGGGCTTACATACCATTTGTCTCCATATTCTATTGTTTCGGCAAAAAGATAATATTTATTTCCCTCTATGGAAAAACTTGCGACAACATCACAAATATCATTGCAACCGTAAATTTTTTTTGTAACTTCACGATATTGACTCATCCTCTCTTTATATTCTGCAATATCATCTTTATAATCAGAAATATCAGACTGAAAATCTTCCGTGAAAAAATATCCCAAAGCATTATCAAGCGGAATGAACTCATTTGAAAACTTAATGTTTCCTAAGCGATTTTCAGCATCACAAGGAAATGACTTTTCCAATACATCTTTAACATTTCCTTCCATCATAACAGTATTGCTGTTTATAAAAAAATCATTTTCACTTAAACACCATGTCTCGTATTTTACCATTTTGCAAATTGCAGACAAAACTTCATACTTTCCAGTCTGTCTAAGAAAACTGTCCCTGGAATAAATCATTTTCATTGTCGGAAATGCACAACTCATTTTTTCTATGAATTTCTCAATATTGTAATTTTCCACAAATGTTTCTACCGGATAACAGCTTACAATTTTGCCATAGTCACGGCTTTTTAATGCATTCAAATATTCACTCACTGCACCTTCTGAAGTTTCTGAACCTTTTCCCTCAAAAGTTTGTGCAAAAAGGTTAAACGAAAACAAAAAAGTTCCTAAAAAAATGCAAGACTTCAAAAATCTTTTCATATTTTCCTCCATAAATTTTTGTAAGAAATTAGTCTAACATTCATTTTGTAAAAAATCAACTTTGCAAATTTTGCAATTCTCATAGCCTTCGCGATTTTTTAATTTTCCCACGGATATTTTAAAATGTATTCTTTTCCATCCGTAAGGTATCCGCCAAAACTCCAGCCTTCCTTTCCATCTTTTGTCCTGACTTTTACCCAAGCAGATTCCATTCTGTCTATTTGTACTTTTTCACCTGTTTTTAAAACCGTCACAAATTCATTTTTCAAAATAAGTCCGATTTTTTCTGAATCAAGAGATGGATTTTTTCTAATCTTTAAGTTATCAGCTGCAACATATCGCATTCCGGGAAAACGAATGTCTTTGAGAATTTCAAGCCCATCATCTTTACGCTCCACCGTGCCATCAACATAAACCGCATAATGATAGTAAACTTCAATGCCTTCAAATTTTCCAGAATATAAAAAAAGATTTGCCTTTGGAACCTGAAAATCGTACATTTCTTTTCCGTCACAATATAGCGAAAGATATTGCCAGTTTGTGCCATGCACTTTTCTTGCTGATGTTATGTGGCATTTTGTCTTGAACTTTAACGACCTGAGCATCTCCACATTTCCGCTTTCCAAAGCCTTGTCATGTATTTCGTAAGCTTCTTGAAATGTAACTTCCTTATATTCGCTTCTGTCAATATTATCGAATGATGCATAGATTTTTCCATATGCAGGATAAACCTTGGTTTCAGAATAAACTGAACACATCATCATAAATATGATTGCAACAAGTATATTTTTTTTCATTTTTTAACCATATTATTTTTAAAATTCAAAATGACATAATTTTGCCACGTTTTTGCATGGCTATTCACGGTCTTCAAAAAGTTCTTTTGCACTAGGATACGATTTTACAGAATCATCTTTATTTTTTGCATTTTCATAAACAGTTGCGATAATTTCTTTTGAAGAATTATATTTAGGAGGTACAATGTCAAAAGGTATTCGCTGCTGATTTATTGACTGGTGCAAAAAAAGCCTTATTGCAGTTGTAAGATCCAATCCCAGTGATTCGAAAAGTAATTCAGCCTCCCTTTTTGTCACGGCATCTACTCTTGTCTGTATAACTGTTGTTGCCATAAAAAGTCTCCGAAAATCCTCTATAGGGAACCTCTAAAAACTTCAGGTTTTGAAGGTTTCTCTGAAATTGCGACGTTCCGAGCCTTGTAATTTCAAAGCTTGAAAATCGACGGACATCTCTAAAAAAAAATTTTACCTATGCACTATAATATAATACAGGCGCATTCCATATACAATGCTACATTAAAAAAAGGCATGAAGACTGGATTTCTCATTTTCTGCCTGCAAGACACACAGCCCATTTCGTTTGCATTTTGCATGAAATTTAATGCATGAAGTCACATTTGTCCGCCAAGACCAACAGAATATTCTCCTTTTGGCAGATTCTTTATATAGATATATCCATTTTCATCAGTTTTTGTATGAATCTTGCCTATGCCACCATCTTCAAGAATCACAAATATCAAAGCCGCACAGTTTTTTACAGGCTCCTTTGTGTCTTCGAATACGCACCTTGTTTTAAACCATTCAGTACCATCAAGCGTAATGCCTGTAAGTTCCAAAATCGGTGATTCTGCAATTTCAACTTCTGCATCCTGAGGTAATGTTTTGCAAGAAGCAATCAGCATGGCAGCCATGACAACAAATGCAGTCTTTACGAATTTCAATTTTCCCATAAAAGTGACATTTTTCCCTATGAAAAAAAAGGATGCCCCCATTCAAAAAACATCCTTTTGTGTTTAGGTGACCTCTAAAAATAGGTTTTTAGAGATGCCCTTTATCTTAAATTATAAACCATAATTCCGCTAATGCATGTATCATCATATTTTGTGCCCTTGTAAACTTCAAGGATTTCAATTTCAATATCTGTAAGTTCACTGTCAAATTCTGCATCCTGAAAAAGCGCGATGTCTTCAAAGTCATAAATTTTTGAATAACTGCTTTTCAAATCTGAGATTTTGATTTTCTTAAGCCGATTGTTCTTTTTAAATAAATCCTGCCTGTTAACATCTGCATAGCCGCCCAAAATTGATATTGATTTTTGTGGCCGAGCAAATTCGATTGTAATTTTTTCTCCGATTCCTGAATTTTTCCTTTTAGTAACAAAAGGCTTGTTGCTGTTGAAATACCAGTAAGGTTCTTCCAAAGAACCCCAAAGTATGGAATTCCTTAAATTTTCTACAGAATAATCAATTGTCTCGCCTGCAATTTTTTCTACAAGGTTGCCGTCCGACTTTATGCTTTTTATGACATTTTTCGCCAAAATTGGAGAACCGTCCATGGATTCGCCTTTATGAATGTATGTGATTTTCTTATCCAAAAATATCATGGATGATTTTTTAGATTTTTTTTCCTCAGTAACTTCAAGAAAACCATTGTCGTTTACTTTTGCCTGAAAATTCTTCAAAAGCTTTGGTTCTTGTGCCGGAGAGATGTCATAAACTTCCGTTCCCTGAATTTTAAGAGGCCAGTCACCATGATAATTAAAGCAGAAATTTTCCAGAATCTTAAAATCTTCAGCAAATGCACTTAAAGATAAAAAAAACAAATTGATAAAACAAAATATGATTTTTTTCATAAATTCACCTCTTTTTGCACCAACACGAAATTCCAAATCAAGCCAGAAATTCCTATGTCCACTTGTTTGCATGGGAAATTTAAAATTGCAATTTTAAATTCTCCCTATAAATTTAATGCTACCTCATCTGTCCTTTAATATATTCCAAATTTTGATGATAGTGTCAATATGCAAGTTTGACAAAACTTTCAACGGCCATAAATTATTTTCATTCTTTGTCTTTGCCTTTACCCCTAAACATTTCAAAATTCCCTCGACCAAGCTTCCGTTTGCTCCCGATAGCTTTCATTAATTCCAATGCTGCAGCAAATGCATATCAGGCATAAAAACAAAGAGACAAACAAACTGAGATAAAAACCGTCTGCCGAAGTCAAGACATATTCAAACGAATTCAATATGCTCATAAAATCGTATTTTTTGCTATCAAGTATTTCAGAAAGTGCAAAGTTCAAAAAAATTCCAAGTGCCGTACAAAAAAAAGTCGTGGAATATCTTATGAATTTTCCCAATCTGCCGCTTTTGCATTTTGCAAAATCAAATCCCTTGGCTGCAAAAAAATAAAAAATTACACCGCTAAATCCTGTACTTCCAAGCAATTTGTAAAGGACAAGTGTAATGGCTAAAGAAATTGTTGAAAATCCCAAGCCGTAAAAAAAGCCTTTAAGATAATTGTCCGATTTTCTTTTTTCATCATCTTTTTCCGCTTTAATCAGCTCTTCCATGTCATGCCTGAATTTTGCAGCACATTCATAACACAAATAGAAAGGAATTGAATCTTCCCGATAAATTCTTACATTTTCCGTAGACTTACAGTTTTTACATGAACAAAAAGGTGTTTTTCCAGAATATTTTCCCTGTATGTAATTTGCCACATCGGTGACAGTTTTGGTTATGGTTTCAATTCTTACAGCATGATACGGTGAGTAAAATACAATTTGAATGTCGCATGTGTAACCAGAAGATTTTGACATTAAGATTTCTTCACTTGAGCATATCGATTTTAGATTTTCCATATCTTCTTCATCAGGTATGCACGGAAAGCTCAACTCAAATGAAATGCTTTGATTTTTACAACTTCCTCCTATGGAACCAATTGCAAATGTATTTTTAATATATCCATATGACGCATGATTGTTGTAAGATAAATTCAAATCCATTCCAATTTTATACAATTTTTCGTTTATATCCATTAATCAAAACTCCAATATAATCCAAAAAAATTGATGGCAAAAAACTAAGGCCTTCCAAAAACTCTTTTAAACCACAAATCCATTTCGCTTGCCAATTTTACATCATGCACTTTTGAAACAACTTCCATTATTGATGATGCCGCAATAGTTTTAAAAACTTCTTCATTCCGCTGCACATAAGATTCAGGAAGATTTTTTAATATATCAAAAAGCTTTTCAAAGCATTCATGTTTTTCATAAACATTACTTGAACCGATTCCTTTTTCATACAGGCTTTCAATGTTTTCAAACAACGTCATAACTAAATCTGCATCGCTTTGATGCATTGGGTTTGGTAGAAATTTCTGGAACTCAGAAAGATTTTGCAATTCAGAAAAATCATTTACTTGGGTAAAAAAAAGTTCCCTGACATTTGAAAAATTCGACCCGTATTTTTCCGCAAAAAACGTGTCCGCATCTTCCCACGTTTCATTTTCAGAGACTTTATTCGTTTGCCTGAAAGCCTTGAGTTTTGCAAGATAAGAATATGCATGAACGGCATAAATACCATTTTTCGCATTTTCAGGAATTGAAGACGGTATTTGAACAGAATCAACAATTGTAGATTTTATGCTTTCAACATTTACATCTGAATACGATTCAACATAATTCAAGTAAGACTTGTATTCTGAGAAAAAAGAAACTGCACCTTGAAGAAAAATTGTTTTTTCAGAAGCATCATTTTTCATGATTTCATTTTCATAAGTAATTGCATGATAAATAAAAACAAATGCATACGACAAACCTAAAATCATAATAGGTTTTGGCTGTTCAGTAAAATCGGTTTTTAAAATGATAAAAGGTTTTAAAGATTTATCAATCGGAACAACTGGAGAACAAAAATCATTCAAAACAGAATTGCACATAAGAGCCTTATCGGCACCCAGTTGCCTGAACTTTTCCAATTCAGACATCTGGCCGTCATGAACATACACTTTAAGCTTTAAAAAATCAGAAGCCTTGTCATAATTAAAAGTTTTAAATGCAACATCGATTGCATCCTTGATGTTTTGATTTCCATTTATATAAAATTGTTCAAGCGAAGTCTCAGTCATGTAAAAAACTCCTTTCCATAAATGATTCAAAAACCTGCGTGTTTCATGTCTGCATTGCAAAATAATATTTTGATTTTTTTTTGGACATTAAGCAATTCAGCCTTAATATCTTCTTTAATATCGGTGCATATTTAATGGCTTATTCAAAAAAAAATTCCACATTTTCATTAACGCTCTTTAACCAAAATTTAATTTTTTCCTCAATTTTTATTTGGCAAGTGGTCAAGTTGTTTTTTGCAAATTAGATGTTATCATTAATATTACGGAGGATTTATGAGTAGTGAATCTAAAAAACATGGAAAACTTATCGTCTCTGTGATAACAATTTTGGGCATCACAGTTTTAATCATGAATTTAACACAGTCTCTTATCATCAGCAAAATGACAGAATCTTCAATTGACAAGATTTATGATGAAAATGTAAGCGAAGTTGCAAATATGTTTTCTTCAAATGTTAAAACCCAGCTCGAAAATTATTTAAAGCAGCTTAGATATTATACAAAATCAGATATTGTAGATACCGCAGATCCTGAACAAATTATAGATTGGCTTCATGAACATGAAAGCGACAGACCTAACTGTTATGATTATGTAATTTTTGTTGAACCAGATGGAACTTGGCATAGTGATGACGGAAACTCTGGAAATGTAAGCGAACGAGCATATTTTAAAGAGATTTTCGGAAACAATAAAGATTTTGTAATTGACTCTCCTGTCGTTTCTAAAAATCATGGACGCCCTGTACTTCACGTTGTTGAAGCTGTAAAAAAAGATGGCGTAAAATTTGGTTTCTTTGCAGGTGTTGTTCCACTTGATGAAATCATTAATATTACGGATTCAATTCACATTGGCGAGACAGGTTATTCTGCCTTGATTGACAAAAAAGGGTTCCTTGTTTCTACACAGGATCCTACATTATTCTTGAAAAGAAATTTCACTACAGATTCAGACCTCAGCACTGAAACAAAAGATTTTTTCGCAAAGGCAATAAATCTTAGAAATGGAGACAGCATTTCAAAGACCATCATATCACCAAAAACTGGCGAAATAGAATTCACCACTTGCTTTGACATTAAAGACACTCCGATTGTCTGCATCGTAGGAGTTCAAGAAACTCAGATTAAACATACTTCAAAAAAGATTTTAAGTTGGTTGATGTGCATTTCATTTATAGTTCTTGTCTGCACGCTTGTCATAATTGCACTTGTAATAGGAATCTCACTAAAACCTCTGGGAATCATCACATCTTCAATCCAAAACATGGCTTCTGGAAACGCAGATTTAACGCAAAGAATCAATCTTAATTCCAATAATGAAATCGGTGCTGTTGTTCAGGGATTTAACGCATTTATTGAAAAAATGCAAAATATCGTATTCCAAATCAAAGATTCAAAAGTCAGCCTTTCTTCTGCCGGTACAAATTTGAATGAAAGTTCAATTGAAGCACAAGAGTCTATCAGCAGCATAATTGGAAACATTTCAGAAATCCAAGAAAAAATCGACATTCAGTCTAATAGCGTAAACCAAACTGCAGGTGCCGTTAATGAAATTGCATCAAACATCAATTCTCTTGAACAAATGATTGACAGTCAGTCTGCACAAGTTGCAAACGCTTCTGCCGCTGTTGAAGAGATGATTGGAAATATTTCTTCCGTAAATCAAAGCGTTGAAAAAATGGCAAATTCATTTGACCTTTTACGACAGTCTGCAATGGAAGGTTCTGCAAAACAAGCCGATGTAAATGCTCGTATTGAAGAAATTGAAAAGCAGTCTGCAATGCTTCAGGAAGCAAACCAGGCAATTGCCGCAATCGCCGAACAGACTAACTTGCTTGCCATGAATGCCGCAATCGAAGCCGCACATGCAGGTGAAGCCGGAAAAGGATTCTCTGTTGTTGCTGATGAAATCCGAAAGCTTTCTGAAACTTCAAGTTCACAGTCACGCACAATTGGAGATCAGCTGAGCAACATCAAGGATTCAATCAATTCCGTTGTTACTGCATCAGGTGATTCTAGTAAGGCTTTCAAGAGCGTAACAGAAAAGATTCAGGAAACAGACGAACTTGTTGTCTTGATTAAAGGTGCTATGGAAGAACAGCAGGCTGGTAGCAAACAAATTGGCGATGCTTTGCACTCAATGAACGACAGTACTCTCGAAGTTAAAAATGCTTCTGCTGAAATGTCTGAAGGTAACAAGGCTATCTTGGATGAAATTCAAAATCTTCAGGATGCAACCTTTGCAATTAAATCCAGCATGAATGAAATGTCTTCTGGTGCTGACAGAATTAAATATGTTGGTGATTCTCTTACAAATGTTTCTTCTGCCCTTAATGAGTCTATCTCTGAAATCGGTGATCAGATAGACACGTTCTCGGTTTAATTCGGAATTGAGTTTTTATCTTATCCTTTTTCTCGGAAATGTCATGGGAAAAATTCTAATGGCATTTCCGTTTTTTTTATCTAGGACGTTTCCCTGCGCTCACTTCGTTCGCTCCGGGTCGGCAGTTCCAGGCTCCACTACGTTCGGTTTTCCACTTCGTTCCAAACGCGCTTCGCGCCCCTCCATTGCCTAACGCATTTTAAAATTTGCCCCAATAATTTTCAATTTGCTACCAATTCTCCGTACATTTCTTTTGCAATATCAATCAAATCATCACTGAACAAAACGATTGTTACCTGCAAATCTTTTCCAAACTCTTCAATTGTTTCTACGGCAACTTTCAAAGCTTCTTTTTTAGGATAGCCATAAACCCCTGCGCTAATCAATGGAAATGATACTGTTTTACAACCATTTTGCAGTGCAAGTTCCAGCGAATTTTTATAACAAGACTGCAATTGCCTCTGACATTCATCCTTGCGTTCTTGTGAATAAATTGGTCCTACTGTGTGAATTACATACGATGCCCGTAAATTATAACCCTTTGTAATTTTTGCATTTCCAGTTTCGCAGCCACCCAAAGTTCTGCATTCAGCTAAAAGACCAGGTCCCGCAGCCCTATGAATTGCACCGTCAACTCCACCGCCGCCAAGCAATGAACTGTTTGCAGCATTTACAATTGCATCAACCGAAAACTTTGCTATGTCACCTTTTGTTATTGATATCATTTGCATACCTTTCCTTTAGTTCGAACATTCTCTTTATTATATCAGGATTCCAGTGAATTAGTTTTTCAATTTTATCACACGGAAACTTGACGCACAAACCGCAAAACTGAACATTGTGTTGTCGACAGCAGGCGTGAACTTTACAACGCCCAGATTCTGCCCATTCTGGAACATAGCCATCAGCTTCTATACATCCGGGACATTTACCGATTTTCTTCTTTTCGCAGTTTGAACAGCATTCTCCACAAGCAGTAATTGATTTTAAGTCGATATTCTGTGTATTCACTATTAAAGTCCTTTTATCATAAACATTTCCATTGGCTGCTCGTATCCTGGAATATCAATTGTAAATCCGCCGCAATCTTTGTAGCCCATTTTTCTGTAAAAATGCTGGGCATTTTCATCAACTT
This sequence comes from Treponema sp., assembly GCA_045627025.1. Taxonomy (GTDB): domain Bacteria; phylum Spirochaetota; class Spirochaetia; order Treponematales; family Treponemataceae; genus Treponema_D. Next base: position 23,041 of record JAZQMW010000040.1, read on the forward strand.
GCGTTGAAACAAGCAGCATTCCGTATCCTTGGGTTTTCATATCAGCTTCCCAATATTCCATCAATTTTCGGCCGTAACCTTTTTTCTGTGCATGCCAGTCTACAAAAAGCATTGTGCAAAAAGGCGTGTTGTCCCAGAACAAATTGTACCGCAAAATTCCAACAGGTTTTTCATCTTCAAAAAGTACATAACCCATTTTATCGCGCACTTTGATTTCAAACTGAGATTCCGGCAAATGTTTGTCCAATGTGTACCAAAAAGATTTATCTTCTGCGGTAACGTATTTTATTTCTGTCATATCAAAACCTTTACCAGATGAAATTTTTTATTTCCAGCCGGAATATTTTCAAGCTCTCCAATTATTCTATATCCATGCTTTTTATAAAACTCAGGTGCCTGCCAGCTCATTGTATCAACGTGTACAGAATGTGCTCCACGACATATGGCTTCATCTTCCGCAGCTTTAAGCAACTTCGAACCAATTCCCGAACGGCGATATTTTTCATCAACCCAGAGAATGTCAATGTGCATCCAGCCCCAATATGTTCCACCAAGAATTCCTGCAATCACTTTTCCGTTATCATCATATTCCACAATGTTCAAAAGTTCATGATTATCAGGCCCTACTTTTTTATCATTAAACTCCATTAAAGAGCGATTGATATAATCTACTTCTTCATTTGTCGGGTTATGGTTCATTTTATCTCCTGTAAATTTTCCAAAACCAACGATATTTTGACAACAGCATGTCCAGTCACATGGTAAATATTTATTACCAATTATGATAAGTATACTGTAAAAACATTGTATTGTAAATTAAGCTGTAGTTTAAAAAATTCTTTTTATTTAGCCCCCCCTTGCCAAACTTTTACAAAAACTGTATAGTTTGCATACAAATCAAATAGTACGCATACAAACTATATTAAGGAGATATTATGACCATCAATGATGTAGAAAAAATCATCAAGACAGCAGACAGTGCAGAACTTGCAACATTCAACGAAAACGGCTTTCCGGAAATTCGTGCACTTCTAAATCTTGCAAATGAAACCCAATACAAAAATCTTAAAGACAAAGCTTTAATCGTAGACGGAGAAACACTTACAATTTATTTTACAACGAACACAAGTTCAAGAAAAGTTGCTCAAATAAGAGCAAATAATAAAGTCTGCCTCTACTTTTGTCTTCCAAAAAAGTTTAAAGGTGTTTCTGCAACAGGCACAATCGAAGAAGTAAATGATATTGAAATTAAGAAAAGCTTCTGGCAGAAATCATGGCTTATGTATTATCATAAAGGCGTTACAGATCCAGATTTTACGCTTTTAAAATTTACTTCTCAGCACCTTCACTGTTGGGGAAATCTTGGACTGCACGATTTTGGACAGAATAAATGAAAAAAGGAAAAACAGAAGGCGGAACATTAATTTCTCAGATTCATCAGATTTCACAACGAGTCTGGAATGCTGTTCTTAAAAAGCATGGGCTTGAAGATCTTTCAGGTGCGCGCGGAAGAATCATCTTTGCTCTCTGGAGTGAAAATGATATTCCGATTAAACAACTTGTAGAAAAAACAAGTCTGGATAAAGCTACCCTGACTGGAATTATAGACCGCCTTGAAAGAGACGGTTTTATTACAAGAAAACAAAGCATCAAAGATCGCCGTGCAATAATAATTTCCCGTACAGGAAAAGATGAAATTTTTAAGGAAAAAGTACCCGCTGTTTCTAAAGAACAGAATGAAATTTTTTATAAAGGATTTACAAAAAAAGAAATTACAGACTTTGAAGAAATGCTCAAGCGGATTTTACAAAACTGCAAGGAAGGCGAAGAAAAACTACACTTAGACAAATTCTAAAAAAACTGATTTCTTCTTCGCTTGGATTAAAGTTCATAAAAATTATTGGTTCTTCAAAATATCATAAGTTTCCGATTTTCGATATTTCCAGCCCATGATTTCGTGCTCACGATAATTGCGAAGCAAATCTAAATCAAGTTCTGTAATGTAAATGCCTTCATCAAAATCGCAGGTGGGAACTTTTGAATAATGAAGTACTTCGTTTCCGTTTCTGTCAAAAAGCATTATTGAATTAAGAGGCTTAGACTGATTGCTTTCCTGAAAAGTAATGCCGATTGCATTTGTAATTCTTTTGCAAGATGCTTAAATTCGAGGACAAAGCTTGAATCTGCTGGAATGGACTGTTTTTCCAATTCAGTTTTGTCTTGTGGGATTTTGTAACCTGTGCTCCGCATTTCAAAAAACAATGCAATGTCTGCTTCCATTCTTCGTAATATTCATCAATTTCGAGGACACATTCAAACGGTCCAACTAAAAGTCCGGTTTCTTCAGCTATTTCTCGTTTAAGACATTCAGTATCTGTTTCGCCGTCTTCAAGGCCACCACCTGGAATCATATACTGACCGTCATTTTTGGTTTCATAAGTTAAAAGGATTTTTCCTTCCCTTATAATTAAACCGCGGCAGGCAGTTCTGGTTTTAGACCAGTTTTCAAAATTGTTTTCGACAACAATTGATATACATTTTGCCATTAATCTTCTTCCACCGTAAATTCCGTCCACTCAATGTGATTGTATTGCATTACATCTGTGGAAAGTTTCATGCCGAGTTTTTCGTAAAATGGAATGGCATTTTCATTTGCAAAAAGATACACGGCAATGTCTTTTTCACCGCCGGCAATTTCATCATCATTCCAACGAAATAAAAATGTTTCCAAACCGTACAGCCATAAAAAAATCCCTCCATTTTAATTTCATGAAGGGAAAAATCTTAGAAAATCCTCAAGCCAACATAATATGACGGATGAAGTTTTGCACTGTCGTTAACTTTCATGCTTCCGATATTGCTGCGTATCTTTTCAAAAGCTTCATTGTTAAAGTCATCCACTTCAAGATCAAAACACGCTCCACCCAAAAGGGCAATGTGATTTACAGGATGGAAACTTAAAGTAAGATTTGCAGAAGGAACAGTAGCTTCAGTTTCATCTTTAAATTTCATGATGTCATTTTTGTGATGCACAGCGATGCCTTTTTCAGAAACTTCCAAATCAAGGTCAAATTTCCATGCAGAAATACGAGTTCCAATGCCAAGACCTGCAAAAGTATATCCCATGTTAAAATCAGAATCAGATTCATCATCCAGATAGCTTCCGCCATAAATCGATGTATAAAAATGCTTTGTACCACCCTGATATTTCATCCAGTTTACGGAGTTCGTATCACGATAGAAAGAAATGTCATGAACTCCATTGCATATAATGTTTAAAAGACCGAATGCACATCCGCCTTCCATTTCTCTGGCAAAGTTTACTACACCAAACTGAAATCCAGTCATTTTGCCTGCAACATTAACAGGTGCCCACTGAGTTCCTTTACCAGATTCTGCAAGATTAAGAACGCCTGAAATCTGGAAACCTGTAAAATCTTTTGCATAATTGCACAATCCAGAAATCTGGAAACCATAAATGGATTCAGAAATACCATTTGTCAATCCGGAACATTGAGTACCCATTACATTTTTGGCAATCTGAGAACAACCCGAAACCTGAGCACCTATGATATCATCAGCAGTGTTAAATATGCTTGCCACCTGCGTACCATTTACATTATTTGCCTTGTTGTATACGGCATTAATCTGGGCACCAAAAACATTGTCGGCCACATTTGCACCACAGCTTATCTGCATTCCATCAACATCTCCAAGCGATTTACAAAAACCTACGGATGCCTGAACGCCTTCAATCTTTTTATCCTCTGCACGGAAAAAAGTAATGTCGCAATTTGTAGAATATTCAGGATTATATGGAGTAAAAATCCAGTTCTTGTCAACGCCAAATTTAAAAGCATTTTTGCCAATGGAGTTTTCATAACCAGAATCAAATGTAAGTTTTTCATCTTCCCCATCATAAGAATTTTCACCATCAGGATTTTCAGCAGGACCACGCAAAACATTTCTTGAACGGTTGACAGTTTTAAGCGGCACAATGCTTATGTCAAGATTTTCATTTCTGTTAAGAGAAAAACTTCCTTCTTTTGTAACTGTGTCGGTAATTAAAGTAACTGTATATGAACCGCTTTCAAGAGCTACAGAAACTTCATTGCCACGAATCTTGTTGATTTCAGAAACAAGTATTCCACGAGAATTGCGGAAAATATATTTTCCCTGAAGATCTTTAGCAATATGAATTGTAGACTCTGCCTGAGAAATATCAGTAAGAACCAAATCGCCACTGCCTACAAGAGTGATGTTATACGATGGATGCTGCGGACCAATGGAACTGTTCTGTGTCTTTGAGATAGTATCATTGAATGCGTAATAATAAAGTTCATTAAGAGATACCTTGTTATCTCCAGACGTATCAGCTGCACCACGAAGCCCGGTAAGCATTGCATTTGTAAAGAAAGACGACTGAATTTCATCCGACTCTTGAGAAGACTCGCTTGCAGAACTTGACGAAAGATATGCATGGCCCTGAACTACAGTAGAATCGTCCGTAAGAAAAGCCTGTTTTCTTTTGCCACCCTTTGCACGAATAAAATTGCCGCTAAAGCAAGAGTCAAGAATTACAACATGAACATCACTTGGTACATCTGAAATTTCTCGTTTCAAAGATGAATAATCATAAGATGTCTGACCGAGAAGAAGTGCATTTTCATCAGAATGTCCTGAATAATAGAAAATGAATTCAGTTCTTCTTGATGTTGATTTCTTTTTGTTTATTATATCTGCAAATGATTTGAATGCATCTAAAATTTCTGCCTGTTCAGGATTGATTAAAAGCTTGCTGTGTGATTGAGGAATGCCTCCAAGCTCTGTCATTGTTTTCTGAAACTTTGAAGCATCGCTTCCTGCATACATAAGCTGTTCACGTGTTTTTCCTCCGTTATTGCATCCAACATATAATGCAAAACGCTCAACAGGAAGATTATTTTGCTGCTCGGCATAAACATTAAAAAAAGCACAAAGCAACCCCACGATTAAAAGAGTTTTCTTCATAAAATATCCTCAAAACAATTCGAAAAAAAAACTAGATTCTGTATGGCACATCTAAAGCTTTTACCAGCCAGATGGTTATTAATAAAACATCTGAATAGCAATAAAGTGCTACTTTTTCAGCAAAACTTCTGTTTTCTGCACTTTCGGAAACTTTTCCTTTAGATATGTTGGGTCTGAAAAAATCTTATATGCATCGCTTTCACTCAGCACAAAACTTTCCTTTGAAGAAAGGAATATGAAGTTCTCAAAAGAAGGAGCATCGTCAAGCTCATAAGAAAAATCAAGAAGCTTTTCTTCCTTTGAAAGAGAACATGATATCCATTCATTTTCAGGGAAATGCTTTGTTACATTACGATTGCCGTCAACACTGAAAATGATGCCGTAATTAAAACTTCCTGCATTGTATGATATCTGAATTACATCTCCAGAACATGCCTTGTCACCAGAAGAAAGAATCATGGCGCCGTTTTCAGTCTGCTTGTAAAGAATAAGCCTTGAATCCTTATTTGCAGAAATCTTGTTTCCCTTTGCCCTTACAGCAACACCTGTTCTTGAATAGCTTTTTGTTCCAGTCTGGTTAATCGTGAATATTCCAACAGCCATAACAAAAACCGCAGCAATTCCAATGTATTTCATTGCATTAACAGAAGGAAGCTTGAATTTTGATGATGAAGATTTTCCGCCAGAAACTCCATTCTTGAGAACTTTCTTTTCAACAGCAATTCTCATGTCTTCAACAGAATATTTGCTCAGTATCTCTTCGTTTGATTTTCGAAGATTTTCAAGTCCTTCATCAACATCATCCTTCCCGTAAAGATTGTATGCTTTTTCGAGAGAGATTTCTCCATTATTTATCTGTTCCAGAATAAGTTCATTCAGCATATTCACACTCCACCTATTTTCTTTGCCTTCGCTTTTAATCCATCAAGCCTTTTCCGGACTCCAGAGACAGACATTTTCATGGCAGCCGCAGTTTCTTGCAGCGTATATCCATCCACAAAATGAAGTACAGCAATTTGTCTTGACTTTTCATCTTTCATGTCAGAAAAAATACAGTCCAAAATCATTCCAGCATCAACTTTCTCTTCATCCAATTGACTGGCATTATCTTCTATGGTCATTGATACAGCTTCAAAATCAGGCCCAGACCTCAATTTGTCAGATCTTATCCTGTTAAGACAAACTCTTGTCGCAACAGTATAAAAAAAACTCGAACACAAAGATGTTATCTTTTCCCTTCGCTCAATAATCCTCACAAATACATCCTGCATGGCATCGACAGCTTTATCTTCATCCTTTAGCAAAAATTTGCAACGTCTGAGAACCATCGGGCCATATTGTCTGTACAGAGAATCAAAATCATTCATTGTAACAGTTTTCATAGCGCTATCCCTGTTTCAAATAATAGAACACTTTTTCATGTAAAAAATGTCACCAAATTTCTTGAATTTTCATACAAATCTCACCAGTCTCTCTCACTTTATCCGTAATGTCAATAAATTCTCCATGCCTCAAATAATAAAGCTTCACAGAAATTTTTCCATCAGGTACGGAAAGTATTTCTTTTACTGCATCATAATAGCATGACTGCTGCTCCACATAAAGTTCAGGCTTAATGTCGGCATCTACTTTATAATCAATTATCGTGACGTTTCCTTCAGCATCATCATAAACAAGATCCAATTTTCCCTTTACAAAATAAGGAGATTCATAAAGCTTGAACGGATATTCTGTCCTGAAAAATGTAGACTTCTCCTTTATTTCAATTATATTGCTTTTTTCCATAAACAACATGACCATGTCGTGACATATTTGACAAATTTTTGCATAATCAGAATCTGAAAGGTCTTTTTTATAAAAAGGATTTTCTTCCATTTTTACATTCTCAATGCCAAATAAAATTGCCTTTTCGAGATATTCATGCACCATGATTCCAAGAGTTTTCTTGTCAAAGAGCATGTTTTTCCTTTCTTCCAAAGAATCTTCATCTTTTTCATCAGAATCCGCATCTTTATCTTCGCCAAGAATTTCTTCTATCTCCGGGAACATGGCTTTCTTTTTGTTGATTTTACAAATAAACTCACCATTATGGATTTTTTCAAGATCACTTGGACTTATTCGGTTCTGAAGGACATCAGTTTCGTTTTTTAAAACTTCAATTCCCTGAAAAGACATCTTTTTAAATACATCATCACGGCGAGAATCATAATCAATTTCCCGATTTTTTTGATTCATGCATGCATTTGCCTCATCCGAAACCTCAGCATTCATGACAGCATCAAAAGGTACACAAGGCTTTGCATTTTCGTAATCGTCAATCAACATGGGTTCAAGTGCAGTATAATCAAAAGGTGCACCTTCGTTATATTTTGTCTTTCCAAATTCCCGAGACTCCTTTATATCGCCATAAAATTCCTGTATGGCTTTTGAAAGGCACGTTTCATAAGCAGAAGTTGTAATCTTTCCAAAAACAAACACCTCTTTTTCTGCCCTCGTAATCGCAACATAAACAATTCGCTTGAATTCAGCATCTTCCATTTTGGTCAAAAGTGATTTTTGTGATTTTGAAAAATAATTGTCCCTGTCGTTAAGCTTGAATGAAACACCATATTCATCTGAAAAATAAAAATCCGACCCTTCCGCAAGATTTCCCTTTGAAGTGCATCCTTTAACGAATACATACTTGAACTGGAGTCCCTTGCTTTTATGAATCGTCATTACTTCAACGGCATCGGGACGCTCAAGAGGATACGATATGTCTTTTGCATTTATGTCTCCGTCTGAAGAATTAAAAAAGGACTCGCTCTTTTTTATGGATGCAAGATTATCGACAAACCACGAAACATTATGGCCGTCAACATCAACAGAATGCGCAAGCTCAAACATGAGGTCATACTGCTCTGAAAGGGAAGCCGTTTTTTCATCCAAAAGGGTTTCATATCTGTACCCCATATCATTCCACAAAAAGTCAATTGTATCTGTAAGATTTTGAGTAAGGATTTTGTCAACATTTTCATGATAGAGTTTTCTTGCCCTGTCATATTTTTCATATTCACTTTCGGAAAACTCTTTTATTGAAGAATCTATTTCCGCAAGAAGAGCCTCTTTTTCATAGAAACATTTATAATCCTTGTGCTTTTTCACGATTGAAAATAAAAGTTTTACAGTCTGAACAGAAAGGCCTGCAAAAGGAGATGTCAGGAAAGTTGCAAATGCAATCGTATCCGATGGATAAATGCAAAGACGCAGAAAATAATACACATCGTTTACAAATGCATTTGAAAATATTTTTGCCTGTGCATCAAGATTATATGGAATTCCAAAATAACCAAACCATTTTAAAAGAGAATCACGAGAACTTCTGCTTTTTTCCAAAACAGCATACGCTCCATATTTTTCACCGTGACTGTCATGGTGCTCACGTATTTTTTTTGCAATATTGTATGCAATTACGTCTTCTTCGCCATAATAATCTTCAGGAAGCACTTTCTTTAACGCAGCATCTTCTTCTATGGAATTCTTGTCAAAAAGGCACACATGTGCAGGAACATTTTGCAATGAAAGATTGACATCGGCCTCCATGTCATGATAAGTTGCGTCCCTAAGATAATATGATTCAAAAGGAATGCCTTCATCTTCCGTGCCAAATATTTTCCTGAACAAAACATTGAATACTTTTAAAAGCCTCTCATCCTCAGTACGATAATTGTTTGTCATGAAAATTTTCACATCACTTTCAGAAGAATCAGCAACCGCTTGTCCTCTTACCTTAAGAAGATCTTTTGTAAGCGAATTGAATACAGAAACATCCGCACCACGAAATTTGTAAATTGACTGCTTTTCATCACCAACAAAAAACAATTTTTCTAGTGACAGATTTTTCACAAGGTTTTCAAAAAACTTTTTTTCATTTCCATCATATTCGGTATAAGCATCATCTTTTTCTGAAAGAAGATAAAGAAGGTCGCGGTTTGCGCCATTGTTGTCCTGAAACTCATCAATCATGATTTTTTTACATGATTTTTTTTCTTGAACGCGAATTGACTTCTGCTCTTTTAATATTCTGAGAGCAAGTGCATTTACATCCGCAAACGAAAGTATGCCTTCCCTTCTCTTCATATCATTCACTTCATCAAGAAACTTGTCCAGAATGACTGTAACTTTTTTTATCGACTCATAATTTCTTATGTATTCGCATATGGATTTAAGATAATAACCCGTGGAATAAATTTTTCCTTCAGCAATTTTTTTGTCGGTAAAATATTCGCCATCTTTAAGGTAACGATTCATTCCTTTTATAGGTTTTTCAAGATTTATGTTTTCAAAAACTTCAAGATATTTTTCAATTTTTCCTTTTACAGAAGGATAATCTGTTTCAAGCTCATCATTCAGCACATCTATTTTAAGCGACTCTGTTTCCGGCAAATTTCCATTGTAGTTTAGCATGGAAAAAATTTCCTTTAGGCCTAAAAGTTCTTTTTCAAAATCATTTACACCAAAAGGAGCTTGAGTCTTATCCACAAGATAATTCCAGATTTCTGAAATTTTTTTTCTTTGATTTAAAAGTTTTTTTTCAAAATAACCGCTTTCACTTGCAACTGTCGTACATGAGACAATCGTGTTAACAAAAAAATCTTCAACAAAAGCGTCAAATTTTCTGATTGAAATTATACTCCGCAAAGCATCGTCATCTTTATGCTTCATGAAAAAAGCAAGGGCAAGCTTTCTGATTTTTTCCCTTCCGTCATCACCGCTTTCAAAATCCGGACGAATTCCATATTTGTTTGCAGCCTGGCGAACAATTGTCGCACTGTAAGAATCAAGAGTCTGTATCCGCGATTTGGAAAAGTTTTCAAGTGCCCTCAATGCACGTTTCTTTTCTTCAAGCGGCGTATTTTCACTTGTGACAAATCTGCCCAATATCTGATAGATTCTCTGATATATTTCTGACGCAGCCTTTTTTGTAAAAGTAAGAGCAAGAATTTCTTCCACTTTCAAATCATCATACGTCATCAAAAGCCATGCGTAACGGGTGGCAAGAACCTGTGTTTTTCCGGATCCAGCACCAGCCGCAACCACAGTATTTTCTGAAGAACAGCACACGCGAAACTGAGATGAATCGAGAGGTTTTTCAAGAACTTTGTTTATGTATTCAAATTTTTCCATTTTAATTTTTCCTTCCTGCAAGATTGAAAGTTGTCCTGCATATATCCCTGTACATGCAGTCTGCGCATTCAGTATATGTCTTTACGCGCACATGTGGCTCTGAAGTCTTGAACTTAGGCTCAAAATCAGCAGAAGACATTTTATCCATAAAATCCATAATATAGCTTTCAAGCTCACAAAGAACATCTTTTCTAAAATACTCGACATCAAACACCGTATCGCCACCAGTTTCCTTGAGGTCATCTCCAACGATTCTGTTTTTCTTAAAATCCCTATTCTTAAGACTGTAAAAAACAGCGCCTTTCAAGTTATATCTTTTGTCTTTTTCAAGAAGATTTCCGTATACCGCCATCTGAAAATCCTTGAGCACATTTTTTTCAGGATAGCATTCCTTTCTTTCAGGCATCATGCCTGTTTTGTAATCAACAATTGTATCTTCCGAACTGTCCGACACAATACAGTCAATTTTTCCATAAAGGTTATATTCATTTCCGACAGCCACTTTCATTTTCTGTTCTACACCAGCAACAGTATTATGGGCAAAACCAAAAGTCCTTCCCTTTTTCACCTTGCAAAAATCTTTCATGAACTCATAAATAAAATCCACATATTTTGGAATCATCGTTTGAAGGAGAGAAATTACAAGCGCACTTTTTTTATAATCATCTGTTTTCCAAGATTTAAAATCATCAAGTGCAATAACTTTTTGAGCCGCTTTTTTTATCATTTCCCTTATTTTATCTTCTTCCCACCCAGAAGTTCCGTCATCACGATATTCTGGCAAAACTTTTCCGACAAAATTATCACGGAAGAGATTTTCTACAATGCCATGACAAATATTTCCAAAATCATATTTTTGAAGCAAGCTTGTATCAAGAGAATCTTCTTTTAGAGAAAGCACGTTTTTAAAAATCCATTTTCGAGGACACGGGAAAAAACATTTAAGTACGGTAGAAGAAATATTCATTTTCTGGGGATTTTCATCTTCATTGTCATAAATAAGAGTTCTTTTTGCATCAGAAAGAATTTTGCAGTTTACAAAAGATGCATCTACATGAGTTTGCTTTTGGGAATCATACCAGTTTTTGCATGAAGAAACCTGAAGCTCTGTAAGAGATTTTGGAACATCGCCATTTTCAAGAAGATATTTTTTTTCGTTAATGTAAAAATCCCTGTCATCAAGATAATCATCGAAAGGATTTATTTCATTAAAAAATGTATGAAGAATTGAAAAACCTGCAAATCCATTTGTAGAGCAAGAGAATAAACTTTTTTCCTTTCCGTTTTTTGCATACAGTTTGATGAAAGGAATCGTCGGTTCTTCCAAATCGCAAATGCCAAGAAGAAGCCTTTTTTCCTCACTTAAAAAAGAAAGAGGCTTATAGACAACAGTAACATTTTTCTGACTTGCATTTATGACAAACTGATACTCAAAATGTGCAGCCGCAGAAAGCTTATAATCAAAAACTGAAATAGACTCAATCTTTTTATTCTGAGGCACATAATTTTTTCCCTGAAGTTCATTTATGAAAAAATCGTAACAGTTGAAACTGCCAAGAGATTCAAGATAATCTTTTTCAATGTCTATAAGTTCTGAAAGTTCTGCAATGCATACGCCGAAAATATTGTCTACATCACAAGAAAAATCTTTTCTAAGAAATTTTCCCTCAAACGAATGCCACAAAGTCATGATGTCCTGAAAAGATGGAGCTTTGCATATCGACTTCAATATTTCTGTAAGGTCAAAAAAATATTTTTTTTCATCATCAGAAAAATCAGAATTTCTTACAGCTTCCAAAAGAGCATCGTGAGTCCGCTTGTCTTTTGCCGAATAATAGCTGCAAACACTCCTTGTCTCATTTCCAAGACGAATTATCTTTTCATTCAAAAAAACATTTTTCCACGGAAGAAATCCGTCCTGCAAAAAAGCACGCATGTCATCAAGCGCAAAATTTGATTTCACACAGTCACGAAGTTCCAAAAATGCACGCCCCGCACAATTTTGAACGCATGAAGAACCTGAGCGCACGACATACGGAACGCAATATTTTTTTAATTCACGCTCAACGTAAGGCCTTGAAGTCTTTAAATCCGTAACTGTAAGCGAAATTTCTGACGGCAACACTTTTTTGCTTTCAATAAGCTCCCGAATCTTTAAAACAGTTTTTCTGAGTTCTTTTCTCGCATCATCATAAAGGACGGCATCAATTTTTCCATCCGGCATTTCATCGGGAACATTTACAAGAGTTACATTTTTTTTATCAAATTGATTTCTGTACTCTTCATAATCTTCAAGCAATTCTGGATAAAAAATGACAAAATGAAATGACTCATCCCTAAACTCTGGAGTAAGCCATGCACTTTCAAAAAATTTTACATCATCATTTCCTTTCACAGGATGGTCAAGATATGATTTATATTTCTCATAAAGAAACATCATGTCACGGTCTTCATCATCAATGATTCTGTCACCGATTTTCTTTTTCCAAAGACCTAGAGACGGAAGAATTTTTGAAATCCAGTCAGCAAAATGAAGTGCATCGGAAGCATATTTTTCTGGAACAAGCGATTTAAGAAAATGTTTTTCTGCATTCTCATCAAGAAGTTTTCTTGCAAAAAATTTTCGCAGCACAGAAGGAATGCAAGTTCTGCCACTTTCTCCAGTAGCCGCAAACTGCATTTTGAATTTATCCCATGAAGTAAATTTTTCAAGTGGAACCGCACGAACTTTTGTAACGGAAGAATTTTTAACACACCAGTCAGACCAAGTATCCATGGCAATATCTGACGGGAAAACAAAAATGATATTTTTTTCAAAAATATATTTTGCCAAAACATCACCAATCTGTAAAGTCTGAATTATCTCTGCATTTTTCATGACCTAACTATAACATATATTTGTTATTTTTTCGAGTTGCATTACAGGGATGAAGTTTTAAAGCCTTGAAAGGTTTTCAATTTCATTTATGAGAACATCTAAAATTGCAATTCTTAGAAATTCCTTCATGATTCTTTTTTCGTTATATCATCATTTTTTAGCCTGGAAACAAGCATTACACGACTAAGTTTTCCGTTTTCATCATAATCTACCGGGAAAACAAGACTTCTTGCATATTCATTGTTCACATTCAGATAATCAATATAAACAAACTGTTTGCCTTCAAGTCTCTGCTCAATCGTTGAAGAATCAGTAAAGGAAGCCATTTTTTCTCTAAACTCAGGCTTCAAAATCTTATCGATAAAAATCTTTAGGCCATCAGAAATTTTTCCTTTCGGCGGAATTGTTTTCTTTATGGCATCAATGGCACAAAGTTCAACATAAGACCCATTAATAAGATTTATGTCATATGCGGCATAAAAAAGCTTTGAAAATGCCATTAAGCGCAAATTAAGTTCATTTTCCTTGATTATTGCATTTTCAAGAGATGACTTTACAACTTTCAGCTCCTGAAGTTTTATGTCGGAAATGCGGGCACCAATGATTTTTGAAATCATCCTGAGCGTTTCAAGCTGAATGTCCGTCCATGCAGTCTGTTTTTTAAAATTACTCATTCCAAGGCAAGCCAAAAAATTTCCGTTACTGTAAAGTTTCGAAAGCATCATTGATTTTATGCCTCGCTTCTGCATAACAGGTTTCAGGACATTATCATCAAGTGCATCAACATCTTCAACGGCATATATTCCATTGTCATTCAAAAGATTGCAAATCTTACTGTTTATCAAATTGCTGCTTTGCATCAGGGTGTTATCATCACTTGGAGGAACAAAATTATCAGAAAACCATGCATAGTTATATTTGCAAAGTTTTTTATCCTCTGTTTGTTCCAATATGAAAACAGAATCCATGTCGAAATATTTACCCAAAAGTTCAAGAACACCGTCTATGGATTTAAATGATTCATCGCTATTGAAAATGGTATCAAATACATCGGCAACAATCACGCTTTCAAATGCAAGCACAGGTTTTGTCCTGGATACAGAAATCCTATTGGTCAAGACAAGCTTCTGCTTGCAGATAAGATTTTCGTAATCTTCCATTTTAAGGGGTTTTGAAAAATAAAATCCCTGCATGTACTTGCATCCAAAACTGTTTATCTTTTCCGCAATGGCAGCATTTTCAACACCTTCTGCCACAACAGGCATTCCAAGCCATTTTGCCATCCTGACATTGGAAGCCAGAATAAGGCTATTCTTGTAACTGTCATTCACGCCTTTTACAAGGCTCATGTCAAGTTTTATGATGTCTACAGGGAATTCCAGCAAAGTCCTCGTTGAAGAATATCCGCTTCCATAATCATCAAGTTCTATTTCAAAACCCATGTTGCGGAGTCTTGTAACAGCATCACAAAGCTTTTCAGGCTCCTCGTTGTAAAGCGACTCCGTTATCTCTATGTGAAGGTATTTAGGAGAAATTCCAATGTCTTCAATAATGTTTTTTATGTCATCGACAAGATCATCTTTTTTTATGTCATATCTGGACATGTTTACAGAAATTGGGGCAGGTTCAATTCCTCTTTTCAAAAGTCTTTTCTGAAGATGACAAGTCTTTATGAAAACAACCCTGTCAACATTTGCAATGAAACCGTTTTTCTCAAACAAAGGAACAAATTCCCCAGGAGATATCATGCCAAGTTCAGGATGAATCCATCTTACAAGCGATTCGGCTCCCACAATCTGATTTGTTGAAAAATCATATTTTGGCTGTATGAAAGGAACGAATTCATTATTTTCAATTCCCTTTTCAGCGTTATTCAAAAGAAACTGTTCCTTGAGGATTTTTTCATGCATGTGTTCCGTAAAAAACACAATATCCCTGCAGCTTTGCTTTTTTGCCATTTTCATGGCCGTTATGGCAAAATCCATGCACTGGATTGCATGCATGTCATATGAGCAAATGACATATGCACCCCTGTGATAATGCACTTCATTTGGAAAATCATAAGCTTTAATCTTCTCACAAAATTTTTTTGACTTATCTTCCATGTCGACATTTGAGCTGCACAAAAAATAAAATATGTCAGCACGCGCTCGGCATACAAGGTAAACAAGACCGTTTTTCATCTCATCTTTAGAAATTGAACCTATGTAATTTAAAAGCCTGTCGCCTTCTGCATACCCCAAACGTTCGTTTATTTCCTTAAAGTGATCTATGTCGAGACAAATCATGAGCAGAGAATTTTTGGGACTGTTCTGAATTATGCTGTCTGCAAGTTTTATGAATGCATTTCTTGTAAGAAGACCTGAAACGTCATCAGTATCGCGCTCAAGTTCTGTATCCCGGATGATTTTACGCTGTTTGTCAAGCTCATCATCATAATCTCTTTCTTTTTCCTTTTGTTTAATGTTGAAAGTATATATCAATATGTAAATTGCAAAAAAAGAGATTGCTATCTCGAAGAAATTATGCCTGTAAAATTCCATTACGGAAGTTTTGTTTTTATCAAATCCCTTATTTGAACGATATGACAATCCTGTATTATACCTAAGCATAATAAATGTACTATGCAATACGAGAACTATCATAAAGATAAAAAGATTCTTTAAAAAGGCCTTCCTCATACCCCTAAATTATAATTCAATATATTGCAAATTCAAGGAATATCTGTAATCTTCACATAATAACATCATGCCGCTTGATTTATGGGAACATCTAAAAAACGATTTTATTCAACCGTTTGTGTGTAAAATTTTTCATTTTTGGGATTCAATACAATCTGCTGCAATTTTCCATTTTGGGATTTTTTAAAGAACGCCGTATGATTCATGCAATAAAATGCATCATCGAAAAAATATTCCACGCCGCGCCCTTCGTGAACATTATATCCCGAATCATAATACACAGAATTCAAACCAATAGTTGCAACATCTTTTTGATTGGAATTTTTCAACATAATGGAAGTTTTTTCATCACATGCCCATCTATCATTTGTTTTTCTTATTGCAATTTTCTTTTTGGACGTATCATTTATAATCAGGCAATCATCATCCGCAGGTTCAATTTTATATCCCAGACCGCGAAATTCCTGCCTGTCAAAAGCAACATCCCTATACGTAACAATCTGCGATTCTTGAAATTTTCCATCCTTTATGGAATAAAAAGTCAGCTTACCGCAACCGTCAAAATCTTTTTCATAAACTGCGGCATTCACAACATTAAAATCAAGATCTGAAACAATCAGTTCATTCTTGTAAAAACAAACTTGAGTTGAATAGTTCCAGCATTTTCGAGTATGATCTGCAACTTCAATTGTTTGAATTAAATTCAATCCGCTGTCAGACATTTTATATATTGAAACTATGCTTATTTGATTCCTTATTGTATTTGCGACTGCAAGCAAGTCATCCAAAACCGCAAAAGAAATATCTTCAGTACAGTATGGATTTTCAACGACATCCACAAGTTCCCATTTTTCTTTTTTCATAAATAATGCCAAATGATACTTATGAAAATTCGATTGCTCTTCATCGATGCAGGCAACAATATGCCTGTCATTTCCGGCCGGATTTTTTATTATTTTAAGTTTTCCACTTAAAGATTGATTTTCTATTTCAAAACGATAACTTTCATTCCACATGTCATTTTCTGCGTTATGATTCAAGACTACAAAATTGTCATGAATGTTTTCTTTTGCAAACAGTATCATTTCATCATCCGGAAAATTAAGAAAAATTTTATTGCATTCAGCTTTTAATTTTTTTACGACATGCTCTTTAGGTCTTTTGGAATTACGCTTTATGGAAGAAACAAAACCTGGGAAATAGTGTATTGTTGATATTATATAAATGACTATAAACGGGGAAAAAATACTGATTGAATAGAATATTCTTTTTTTCTTACCTTTTACAAAGATAAAAGAAATTCCTGTTACTATGGCACCAATAATAAACAGAATCGGAAGTATGACGAAATATAATCCATAGGCACTGTCATCTTGACCATCAAAAAAACAGCCTTGAAATAAAAAAACAATTATAAAAATCGGCATCATATATAAAAACTTTTTTTTCATGATTCCATCCTTCCGTGTACATTATACACGCCTGATAAAAAAATTCAAATTCTTACATGTGATTTTGGAGGGAGGAGATTTGCAAATGGATAGGGGATGATTGAAGATTTGCTGGAGGAGTATACATTGGAATGCTTTTTTGGGCGGAATTTGCAACTGGAAAGGTTTTGATTGCAAATTTGCGTGAAAATATGCACTGGTATGCATTTGCGGGGGCGAATTTGCGACAGGATTGGGTTTGATTGCGAATTTGTCGTAAGAGTATGCACAGGTATGCTTTTGGGGGCGCCCCTTTGACGGTTTGCATTTTGATTCACGGTTTGCTTCCAAGGCATCTGTTTGGAAAACGACACACCGCTTGCCCACTTGTGACAGTTAGCATTACAATCCACGGTTTGCTTTTCATGCGATAGTTTGGAAACCGATTCACGGTTTGCTTTAAGTTATTCCATTTGGACAAAGACAGACATCGTTATGCATCAAGATGTTTTTCGGAATTTGCAAGGAGAAAATCAGAGATTTTAAAAAACTGCTATTTTATCATGAATGCATCAATATTTTTGGCCGATTCTATTATAAAGGGGAAAACTGAAAGTTAAACTTTGTCATAAAAATTAAAAAAGTAGGGAGAGTCGAAATCGCACAATTTTTTCATCCAATAACAATATCCGGAAACCTCTAATTTTTTTTAGAAGCTCCAGAACTCAGGAAAAGAATATGCGATATCAATAAAGTTTTATGTGCAAGCTCTATGATGAAATAAAGGGGAAAGATGTATCTGTTCCTGGAAATGAAGAAATTTCCTGCATGCAAATTGATTTCATGGAAAAAATATGCAGACAGCAAAAAGTCGGTTCCATGATAAAAAATGAAAAATGGCATTACGACAATGCAAACAACTTAACTACAATAAAAAATCAGTAATATTCCACAATTTGCAACTTACAAAATTTTACAAAGATGCAAAACTATTTTTTCTTCCAAAATAATATATAATCATCTCCAATCAAAAGAGATTCAAGAATATTTTCTTCTATTATATCTCCATATGGAGTAACAACAAGCGCAATCCTGCTCGCAATGCTTGACGGACTTTCTGGAACAAAATCACCTTTTTTCTTGAAAATATACCGCTTTCCTTCAATCAAATTGAAATCATCATTTTCTATTATGCCGCTTTTGGTCGGAAGATAATTGAACTGGGTAAGATTTTTATCATCAGCAAATTCCTTATGATATTCATTTCCCAAAACTGCTTCCGCATAATGATTTACAGAACAATTTGAAAGAAGCTCCTTCATTCCGCCTCCGACACGACATGCAAAATCAATTGGAACAATACGCCCATCTCGAGTTTCAATAAAATCAAACTGCCCGAAAGACAAATCATCTTTTGAAAAAAGAGCCTCACCCCAAGTTTTAAGCATTTCCTCAAATTTTCTGTTTTCTACAACCGCACACACTGCCGTACACGGAGTTTCATGTATGCAGATTATTTTTTTACGGCAAATCCTCACAATGCTTGTCTTTCCAAAAAAACAAAAAATGTCCGCACTGTACTCGGTTCCTTCAAGGCATTCTGTAAGAAGATAATCATTATTCTTTATGCAAAAAAGTTTTATGGCATGACTTTTCACATTCAGCGCATTCTGTATGTATTTTTCAAGGTCATCTGAATTTTCCCTGGAAACAATCCGAATGCCGTATCCTGCAAAAAGTCCCTCCGGCTTAACGATGATTTTTTTTCCTTCGAAAATTGATTTACGGGCTTCATCTACAGTATTAAAAATTTTCGGAACATCAATTTCACTTTCAGAAAGGATTTCATACAAATATCTTTTTGACCGGCTTGCCTTTAAAGCCTTTTCACTTATGAGGCAATTTCCATCCTTAATGCAGCTTGATATCCAATATTCGCTAAGAGGAATTATTTTGCAATCTTCAGGAAACTCTGTCTTGAAAACAGTATCATCTTTTTCTTCAATTGAGGCATATTTCATCATGTAGGGAACTTCTGCAAGAATTACTTCAATTCCCTTTTTGGCAAATGATTTTCTTATTTCATCAAGACCGAATACACTTGATGTCCCTGCGAGCACGATTTTTTCACTCATGGGCAAAAGTATACAATGGAATTTCCAAAAAAACAATAAACTGAAAGGAACATCTAAAAACTGCAATTTTAAAAATATTTTTTAGAGATGCATTGAAGGTCGCCAAATGATTTTTACGGATTAAATTTGCATTTGCATCATGCAGTCATTTTCACAGCTTTTTCAGCCTTAACGCAATCGTAAAAATTAACAAAAGTATAATACTCATATGGGAAAACATAAAGAGAAAGAACGCCCAAAGTGATTATGCAGAGAAATCCCCAGCCGATAAAAGACATCCATGCAAGGAAAAATTTCATCTTATATCCGACAGAAAGCGCATATCCTTCTTTGAAAGATTCAGATATTTTCTTATCCGCATCTTCACAATAAACAAAAAAAGAAAACGAATACGCAACAGATTTTTTTATCAATAAAACATAAACGCATGCAATCATAGCCTTAAAAACAAATTTCAATGCAAACAACCATTTGATTTCATTTTTTTTTCAATATTATGCTTAAAATTACAACAGCCAGATATGGAACGATGACTAAAAGATTCCATGCAAAAAGTCTGAGACAAATGTACATGCACATTCCAACTGATTTTACCTTGACGAATTTGTATAGGTCTTCAAATTTTGAAACAAAACCTTTTTTTATGCCCGAATAAAACATGAAAAGAGATGGAAAAGATGTCATCAAAAACAAGAAAAAAGGTATAAGGAAAATGACATACAGCATAATGAAAGTGGAACGATTATAAAATCCATTCGCCACATCCTTTATGCAAGACATAAGATAGATGAAAGAAATTGAGGATGTAATCAAAATACCTGCAAATGCCATAAGCATGGAGACGACAGAAAGTTTTCTATTTTCCTTGAAAATCTTCTTGGCTTCCGTTTTGCACTCTTTAATCGTAAACATTTTACCTTATAAAAAAAACAAGCAGTCCCTTTTAAAGAAACCGCTTATATTAAACGGAACCTCTAAAAACTGCAATTAAAACTTTTAGAGATTCCAAATTCAAATTTTATAATTTCCTTATAAACATGCAAAATCGAACCAAAGTATGAAAATGCATGTCTTAATAGAAAACTTAAAACTCTATTCTTCAACATCGTAGCACTTGATGTGCAAATCGTTCAGCTGAGCTTCATCAACAACACTTGGACACTCATCCATAGGACTTGCGGCAAGATTGTTCTTAGGGAATGCGATTACCTCGTGGATTGATTCTTCGTGACGCATGAGCATTACGAGACGATCAAGACCTGGTGCAATTCCTCCGTGTGGTGGTGCGCCAAACTTGAATGCCTGTACAAGGAATCCGAATGCTTTTTCTGCACGCTCGTTTGAATATCCTACAATCTTGAAGATTCTCTGCTGCAATGCAGGATCATTGATACGCATGGAACCTGATGCAAGCTCGTATCCGTTAAGAACGAGGTCATAAAGGTCTCCCTTTACGCTGCCTGGGTCAGATTCAAGAGTATCCCAGTATTTTTTCTGAGGAAGAGTGAACATGTGGTGTTCTGTCTCCCTCATATTTGTATCTTCGTTGAATGCAAAATATGGGAAATCGATAATCCATGCAAAGTGGAACTCATCATTTGGATTATAGAGATTCAAATCCTTTCCGAGCTGCTTGCGGACTGCACCGAGAGCAACACATGCCACCTGCCACTTCTCATCGCTTACAAAAAGGAGAAGGTCGTTTTTGCATGCACCGAGCTTTGAACAGATTTCATCTTCTTTTCCGGCATAGAATTTTGAAATTCCGCCTTCAAACTTTCCTTCAGCATTTACTTTCATCCATGCAAGACCCTTTGCGTGGTTGATTTTTGCAACAGCTTCAAGAGCTTCTATCATCTTTCGGCTGTATTTGTCGGCAACATTCTTTACAACGAGTGCCTTGAGGCCAGAACGCTTGTGGCGAGGAAGTTCTTTTGAGGCATTTGCAGCTCCTGATTTAAATGCTGCAAAATCAGAAAGATTTGCCATGAAAGCTGCATCCTGCATCTTGAGTTCAAAACGCAAATCCGGCTTGTCAGAACCGTAAATGTCAAAAGCATCGTCCCAAGAAATTCTGTCAAACTTTGCAGGAAGCTCATAATTCAAAGTCTTCTTGAAAATGTGCTGCATCATTCCTTCAGTTGTGGAAAGAACTTCCTCACGGTTTGTAAATGAAAGCTCCATATCAATCTGAGTGAATTCAGGCTGACGGTCACCACGTGCATCTTCATCACGATAGCAGCGGGCAATCTGGAAGTATTTGTCAAATCCAGAAACCATCAAAAGCTGCTTGTAAAGCTGAGGAGACTGTGGAAGGGAATAGAATTTTCCAGGATGAACACGGCTTGGAACAAGATAGTCACGTGCTCCTTCTGGAGTTGATTTTATGAAAGTCGGTGTTTCAATTTCAAGGAATCCCTTTGAAGTCAAGTATTCTCGTGTTGCAAAAGTTACCTTGCTTCTGAGAATGATGTTTTTCTGCATCGGCTCTCGGCGAAGGTCAAGATATCGGTACTTAAGACGAAGATCTTCATTTGGAAGAACAATCGTTCCATCCTTCTGGCGAACTTCTTCAATTGAGAAAGGAAGCTCCTGGCTTGTCGTAAAGATTTCTATGTCTGTAGCCTCAACTTCTATTTCACCAGTCGGCATGTCCTTGTTTATGTCTTTTTCTGCACGAGCGGCAACAACACCTTCAACTGCAATACAATATTCACTTTTTAGAGAAGCAGCAACTTTTTTCACATCATCGCTTGCTGAATCTCCAACCATTACCTGAGTAATTCCGTAGCGGTCACGGAGCATGATAAATGTCAATCCGCCTAAGTCACGGGCACGGCTTACCCATCCATTTAATACAACTTTCTTGCCGACATCGCTTTTGCGCAAATCACCGCAAGTCACTGATCTTTTTGAGTTTTCCATAATGGAATAATTATAATTACTTTGCGTAAAATCTTCAATTGGTGAAAGACTCGAAAAAGTATTTTTTAGAGATGCCTTTAATATTTACCTAAAAATGCATTTTTTGTACTTTTTTCACTTTTTACTAGAAACAAATTAATGTTCATGGTACAATAAAACGTTACTCAAAATTTAAAATAAGAGGTAAGTTTTATGGAGGATATGACAACTTCGCCTAAAGGCAGTTTCTCATCAAAATTAGGTTTTGTTCTTGCTGCGGCAGGTTCAGCAGTTGGGCTTGGAAACATTTGGCGTTTCCCTTATTTGGCAGCAAAATACGGCGGAGGAATTTTTCTTCTCGTCTATATCATTTTGGCAGCAACATTTGGTTTTGCCCTCATGACAACAGAAATTGCCATTGGACGCAAGACGCGGAAAAGTGTAATTGGCGCTTACAAAACAATCCATGAAAATTGGGCGTTTTTGGGCATAATCGCAGCAGTTGTTCCTATAATAATTTTTCCTTACTACAGTGTAATTGGCGGATGGGTATTGAAATATCTCTTCACGTTTATGATAGGCTCAGGTTCAAAGGCAGCAGAATCAGGATTCTTCACGAATTTCATAGGCCATGCATTCCAGCCGACAGTGTTTTTCCTCTTTTTTCTCTTGGGAACAGCAGCCATCGTCATTCTTGGTGTAGAAAAAGGAATAGAAAAATTCAGCAAAATTTTGATGCCGGCACTTCTCATACTTATTGTGTTCATCGCAATTTACACACTTACTCTTGACGGTGCGACAGAAGGCCTCAAATATTACGTAAAGCCAGACTTTGAATCATTCTCCATCAAAACTGTTGTTGCGGCAGTCGGTCAGCTTTTCTACTCAATGTCACTTGCAATGGGCATTATGGTAACTTATGGTTCATACGTAAAGAAAGAAGATGACATCAAGCAGTCAGTAAGACAAATCAGCATGTTTGACACGATTGTAGCCATTCTTGCAGGACTCATCATCATCCCGGCAGTATTTGTTTTCTCAGGCGGAGACAAATCAGCCCTCAATGCAGGCCCAAGCCTCATGTTCATCACACTTCCTCAGGTTTTCCAGAAAATGCCTGCTGGTCAGTTCATTGCAGTCCTTTTCTTCATTCTTGTAGCTCTTGCAGCCCTTACATCAGCAATTTCCCTCATGGAAGCCGTTGTATCCATCATCAGTGAAAAATTTGACTACAGCCGCTTGAAGAGCAGCATCATTACGGTTGCAATTTCACTTATCCTCGGTCTCCTTTCGGTATTCGGTTACAGCATCATGGACAAAGTCCTCATTATCGGAATGCAGTTCCTTGACTTTTTCGACTACATAAGCAATAACGTCATCATGCCTATCGTAGCACTTCTTACATGCGAACTCATAGGTGTCGTTGTAGGTCCAAAATACATAGAAGACGAAATATACCTAAGCACAAACCATTTCAGGGCACGCTGGCTTTTCAGAACAATGATTTGCAATTTCTGTCCGATATGCATGATTGTCATCCTTATTTCTTCAATCATCGGATACGTCTGATATTTTGACAAAGGCAGGTTTATTTCGCGATAACCGACATCACTTGCCTAAGTTAACACTGATATCCACGAATCGTGAAAAGCAGGGTTTTGCACGATTTTCCAGGGAAACGATGGTTAACTTCACCTCAATTAATCAGCGCTTCCCTAAAACTTACGGATGTCCTTTTGTTTTGAGGCATCTTTCAGGGCAACAGTTTTCTTGACAGTTGCCCTTTTTTTGGTCTTTCCATCTATTTCCATGCATTTGAAAGCAAAAAAACAATTTGCAAGCCTTCCATTTTGATGGGAACTCGTCCGAAATCCCTAAAAAGTATTTTTTAGAGATGTCCTGATAAATAAAAAAAAATGTTTTAACTATTGTCAATATGTGTTATACTAGAATAAAGTGTTTACTGAAAGATTTGCCGGAAAGAGAGATATAAATGGAAAAAAAGTCTAATGACAGGGAAGAATTGTTTTTTGAAAAAAAGAATAATCCATCTTCAAAATTTATTGGCGGTGTAATAGCTTTTTTTATTGTTCTCATGGGCTTTTTGTGGTTCAAATGGTCTGCTGATGGACTTGTCATGGAAACAAGCAATCACTCTGTCTCTGAAAGCACCATCATAAATGCAACCCAACTCGAGTCCATTTTTGACATTGCATTCGAAAAGGTAACTTATCTTGCCAAAACATACGAAAGCCTTGAAAAATCCGAAACAAATTTTGACATAGACATGTTTTATTCTGTAGTCAAAAACATAAACATGCAGTATGTGGAATTCATAAACAAAATGGGTGATGCCATCTGCATAGTAAATGGAACCAAAATAGAAAATCCCACAAATTTCAGCGACAAAGAATATTTCATAAGGGGAATAAAAGGGGAAACTGGAATCTCAACGATAGAAGGCCTCAGGGCATTTCCATTTTCTTCAGAACGGGTTTTTGGATTTTTTACACCAGTGCATCGTGAAAACGAAGTGATAGGCGTCATCATGTGTGCATTTGGAAGCGAATATTTAAGTTTCCGCACATCAACTGATATTTTTGGCCTAAAAAGAAATCTCTATTTGATTTCAAAAGACGGCAAAGTTCTCCTTCGCTCATCAGGTGCATTGAATTACGACAACTGGCTTACAGACTACATAGGAAATGTCAAATACGAAAAAAACTACTCATATGAAAAATATGTAAAGGCTCTTTCAAATCTTGAATACGGCGTGATAAATCCAATATCAAACGTTTCAGGAAACTCAATGAGGGATTCCATATCATTTTCATTTAAAAGCAAAACGGGAAGCTATATTTGCAACACATGCCCGATTGCATACGAAAATTGGTACCTCGTGCAGACTTACCCAATGCTTGCAGTCTCAAGCACATCTCTTGAAGTTGGTGTCCTTGGAACAAGACTTCTTGTCTGGATTGTGCTTACAAGCGTCGGATACATCATATTCATAATCCTGTCAACAAATTCCAAGACAACCAAAGCCGCAAAAGAAAGGGAATTCGTTGTAAGGGCCATGAGTGGAGTTTATGTTTCATCAGTAAAAATCAATCTTCCAAAAAATGAATACATAACAGTCCTTAAAGCAACAGACAGAACGCGAACACTTCCAGACAGCGGTGAAGCGCAGGAAAATTTCGACACATACAAAAATCTTTTTGTTGCCGATGACAGCAAGGTAATTTTTTCGGAAAGCACAAACCTTCAGACCATTGCAGACAGAATTGCATCATATAAGACACTTGCGTTTGATTACAAGACAAAGGAATATGGCTGGAGACGAGGAATTTTTGTCCCGGTTCAGTATGATGAAGAAGGAAACCTTACAGACCTCATCTATACGGTCCAGGAAATTCAGGATGAAAAAACGCAGGAACTTGAATACAACGGAATCATCAATTCCCTCTCAAGCATCTATTATTACATATGCTATATTGATATTGACGAATGCATCTACAAGGAAATAAGTTCACAGCCATACATAGAATCAATTGTAAAAGGATATGGAAACATATATGATGAAACTGCAAAATACATATCCTTAATGGTAGCACCTTCAAGCAAAGTGGACATGGAAATCTT
Organism: Treponema sp.; assembly: GCA_045627025.1. GTDB lineage: Bacteria > Spirochaetota > Spirochaetia > Treponematales > Treponemataceae > Treponema_D. The sequence continues at coordinate 48,887 of JAZQMW010000040.1, forward strand.
CATGCGGGCAAACACGATAAAGGAACGCATGAAAAAAGAAAACATCATAACACAGGAATATGTAAGCAATTACAGGGGTTGGAGCCGAGCAAACTTCATTGTCGTAAACAGGGACAAATTCGGTTCCGTTTCAAAAGTTCTTTTTGCAGTACAGCAGATTGATGCCGAAAAGCAAAAAGAGCTAAAGACACAGGAAGCCTTGAAAGATGCATATGAAGCCGCAAACCGGGCAAACAATGCAAAATCAGACTTCTTAAGCAGAATGAGCCACGACATCCGCACCCCTATGAACGCCATCATAGGCATGACGGCAATTGCATCCACCCAGATTGCAAAGCGTGACAAAGTAAAGGAATGCCTTGAAAAAATCAATTCTTCATCAAACCATCTTCTTGGACTCATAAACGAAGTTCTTGACATGTCGAAAATTGAAAGCGGCAAATTCAGTCTTTCTGAAGAAAACATAAACTTGAGCGAACTCATAGACAATTTCCTGACGATGATAAAACCTCAAGTACTTGCAAAAAATCATGAACTAAAGATAAATCTTTCAAACGTTCAGCACGAATGCGTAATTGGCGACAGCATGCGCATACAGCAGATTTTCATCAACATGATGAGCAATGCCATAAAGTACACTCCAGATGGCGGAAAACTTTCATTTTCAATTTCTGAAATTCCAAGCCACCAGCAGAAAATCGGAGGATATAGATTCGTATTTGAAGACAACGGCATAGGCATGTCAAAAGAATTCATCAAGCAGATGTACGAGCCGTTTTCCAGGGCAGAAGATACGCGCGTAAACAAGATACAGGGTACGGGACTTGGAATGTCCATAGTAAACAACATCGTCCACATGATGGAAGGTTCAATCCAAGTTGAATCAGAAGAAAACAAGGGAACAAAATTTACGGTTACCATCTATCTTAAGCTTCAAGACAATGTAGATGACACAATAGATGATTTCATAGAAGAACCGGTGCTTGTGGTGGATAATGACAAAACCATGTGTGAGTCAACATGCACAATGCTTAAGGAAATAGGCCTTAAAAGCGAATATGCTCTTGATTCGGAAGAGGCATATGACAAGGCATGCAATACATATAAAGATAAAAAAGAATACTCCGTAATCATTGTTGACTGGGAGCTTGATTCACTCAACGCAAAAAATCTCATAAAAAAAATCCATGACACAGTGTCGTCATTCATTCCTATAATAATAATTTCTTCTTATGACAAGGCAGATTTGGAAAGCGAGCTTTCAAATGTAGATTATGATGCATTTGTCACAAAACCTTTGTTCAAGTCAAAACTTAAAAATGCATTCAAGGGACTTAAAAACAAGTCAGCAGACCAAAAAGAAGACTTAAAGGGAATTGATGCAATCGAAAACAAAAATTACAGCAGCAAAAGAATTCTTCTCGTTGAAGACAATGACATCAATGCTGAAATTGCAAAAGAGATTTTGGAAATGTCAAGCCTAAAGATTGAACGAGCAGAAAACGGCGAGATTGCAAAAAACATGTTCGAAGAAAAATCTCCAGGATATTACAACTTGATTTTCATGGATATCCAGATGCCGATAATGAACGGATATGATGCCACAAAAGCAATACGTGCTCTTGAAAAAGAAGATGCAAAAACGATTCCGATTGTAGCAATGACGGCAAATGCATTTGTAGAGGATATCCAGGCTTCCATAAAGGTAGGCATGAACGACCACATATCAAAACCGCTTGATTTTACGCAGCTTGCAAAGATTCTTGACAAATGGCTCTGATTTTTGCAAAAATCCGAAGACGTGATTCAAGACATAAATAACACATCCTCCAAGGCTTTACTAAAAATTATTTTAAAGTCCCATGTTGCCCGGTCAATTTAAAATTGCATTTTGATTATCAACAGATTCATCCATCATGAAAACATAATCATTTTCGCATTCATCACAATTGAGAGAAATCACACTTCCTGCAACAGTTTCAACATAGGCTTTGTCATCAGAGCATCAAAATGAAGTTATTCGTCTTTTGTCATTATATGATTTGGCTTCTGCAAATTCCTTTTCAGTTGGCAAAAAGTCATATTTTTTTCTCATGATTTCAAGGCTTTTAAAACCATCTTTTGACGTTTCTTCGAGTGCTTTTACAAAATCATCCTGAAACTCAGAATACTTCATCGTCCTGATTTCCTGGGAAGGCTCAAGACTTGAAATTTTCCATTTGTCCTTGCAAAAAGTAAGCTCCACACTATCCGACTGCTTTATGACAGTCAAAAGGTCATCACCTGAGGAATCAAGAATATAATACACAACCGCATATTTTTTCTTCAAATTATCCTCAACAATTTTCCCGTTTTCTTCATGAATGATTTTTGGATTTGTATTTCTCCTAGGGCCTTCAAAGTAAATTTCCTCATTCCGTCCGTCTACAAAAAACTGCGTGATGCCATAAATGTTTCGAACAGGATTCCTTTTTTCAAACCACGATGCAGGACTTTCTGTTTCCGCATTAATGTCATACATCGCCCTTCCCTTTGCAGATATAAACATGTTGCTTAAAACTTCCACATATCCATCAAGTTCTTTTGTGGAAGAAATGTGGGCCGCATCAATATTAAGCGTATTTACGGCACTGTAAAACATTTCCACGGTCTCAAGAGAAGTAAGGCTTTTGGTCGTAGGCTTATTAAGAGATTCTGAATGCAAAACCGCGGCAATAAATCCAACCACAAGCAAAGAAATCAAAGAAGCAGCTATAAAAGTCTGCCGTTTTCTTATCCAGCGTCGTGCAGCCGTCTTTTTTTCCTTGCAAGATAAGAACTTTTCCCTTTTTCTGTCAAATTCCTGCATCTCAAGTTCGGAAAATTTTTTCTCACAAAACTTTCCATACATATCCGCAAGATTTGAAAAATCAAAATCTGCATCTTTTCCAGAAAGCGCACAATCAATAAAGTCGGAAAGCTTTTTGCAAATGCCGTTCGCCATATATTCAACCGGCATGAAATTTCCATCCCTTACATCCTCATTTCTATTTTTCGTAGATTCTGCCTCAAACGGAAAATGTTTTGAAAAAAGCAAATATGCAAGAACCGCTTTTGTAAAATTGCATGACTTTTTTGAATGAAGATTGTCATTGACATAATATCCATATACATTTGCAAAATCTTTTTCTCCAAGAGCATGTGATGAAGCTTCATAAAATTTTTCCGGAAGATAAAGAATCTTGTCCATATTTTCAGAAATATAAATTCCTTCGGCTCCAATCGGATTTTTCATGGATTCGCAAACCGCACATATGGCTTTAAAAATACGTTCATCATCAGAAGATTCAAGAATCTGCCCAAGCGTGCATCCTTTAAATGCACTTCCCTTCAAAAATACATTTCCGCTTGTTTCCCTGGATACAGCTTCCGAAAAAGACCAGTCTTCATACATCCATGCATCTTTTTCCCTTGAGGCAACATATCCTTTTTCCCTGATTCTTTCCACAAACCGTGTCTTCGAAAACACATCAGGTGTCATGCCCGTGTCAAAAAGAATTTCGTTTCCATCAGAACATACAAGTTTCATAATTCATCCTTTGAAGCATTTTTTTGAGGCTGTAAAATTTACAATTCGAAGAACTTCCCTATTCAAGTTCCGCAAGCTCTTCCCACCTGCCATATGCACCTTCAAGCTCTTTTTCAACTTCCGCATATTCATTTCCTGCAGCCTGGGATTTCGTATAGTCACTGTCTGCCATCATTGTTTCAAGAAGTGATTTTTTTTCTTCAAGTTCCTCAATTCGTTTCTCAAGATTCTCGAATTCCTTTTGCTCCTTGAACGATTTTTTCCTTTTTACGCCATCTGATGGCACTTGGGTTTGTACAGTCTCCGCCTTTGCAGATTTTTTCTCCATCTTCTGCAAGACTTCCTCTTTTTTCTCATCTTCTTTAAGCTGTATGTATTCAGAACATTTTCCGACAAAACCTGAAACGCTGCCGTCATTTTCCATAACGAACATCGTGTCGCAAACTTTGTCCATGAAATATCTGTCATGGCTTACGACAAGAAGACATCCTTTAAAAGTTTCCAGAAACTGCTCAAGGATATTCATGGTAAATATGTCGAAATCATTTGTAGGCTCATCAAGAATTATGAAATTCGGATTGGATATCAAAAGCCTTACAAGATAAAGCCTCTTTCTTTCACCGCCTGAAAGCGTGCTTACCGCAGAATGCTGAATTCTTCCTTCAAATCCAAACTGCTCCAAAAAAAGCGATGCACTTAAAACCGTACCGTCATTTCTTTTTACAATCTCAGCAGCTTCCTTTATGTATTCCAAAACAGTAAGACTTGTATCCTTGAATGTAGGATTCTGCTCATAATACGCAAGGAATGTATTCTCGCCCTTTATAATCTGACCGGAATCAGCCTGTATTTTTCCGGTAATTATGTTTAAAAGAGTTGATTTTCCAGATCCATTGTTTCCAAAAATTCCAATTTTCTCACCTTTGTTGAATGTATAGCTGAAATTTTTTAACACAGGATATGAGTTTTGTCCGTTACTGCCGTTTAATGGAGATTCTGCAAACCCTTTGGAAAAGTTTTTTGAAATGCCATGAAGTTCAAGCACTTTGCCGCCAAGCCTTCTGCCTGCCACTTCAAAAGTAAATCCTTTGTCTTTTGCAAATTTTTCCCTGTTTATGAGGGCCTCATCACGTTTTATTCGTGCCTTTGCCTTTGTTCCCCTTGCACAAGGTCCCCTTAAAAGCCAGTCTCTTTCAAATCTCAGAACGCTTTCAATCCGTCGTTCAGTATTTTCTTCTATCTCGGACTCAACCTGTTTTTTCTCAAGATATGTAGAATAATTTCCCACATAAAGCTTCACTTTCTTTCTTGCAAGCTCATAAATATTGTTGCACACGGCATCAAGAAAATATCTGTCATGCGTAACCATGAGAACAGTTCTTGCAGTTTCTTTTAGATAATTTTGCAGCCAGTAAATTGTCTCTATGTCAAGATGATTTGTAGGCTCGTCAAGAAGAAGAAGTTTTGTATCCTCTACAAGCACCTGCGCAAGAGCAACCTTCTTTACCATACCGCCAGAAAGTGCGCTCATCTTGCGCTCAAGATCATGAATTCCCAAAGTAGAAAGAATTGACTTTACCTGGCTTTCATAATTCCAAAGATCCTGCATGTCCATCTTGTGGCACAACTCGTCAAACCTGTTTTGAATGGAAGACGAATTTTCTTTTTCCATAAGCGAACATACTTCATCATATTCCCTGATTACATGAAGTTTCGGAGAATCAGACTTGAATATATGTTCCTGAATCGTATCTTCAGGATTAAAAGAAGGTGTCTGTGGCAAAAAAGATACGCCTGAGGATTTATTGATTATGACCTGACCGTCATCCGGTTCAAGGACACCAGCAATTGTATTCAAAAGCGTCGATTTGCCGGTTCCATTCTTTCCTATAAGGGCAGCCTTGTCACCTTCATTGAGCCCAAACGTAACGCCCGTAAAAAGATTGTCTTCCCTGCTTATTTTAGCCAGATTGCTGATGGATAGAATATTCATATTTACTTGTTTTTCTTAAAACTCATTATAGTGTCAATGCTTGAAATGCATGCAGTTCTGAAACCTTTTTCCTCAAGAGTTGAAACACCGCGGATTGTAGTACCATTTGGAGAACATACGGCATCCTTTAAAACACCAGGATGAAGACCTGTCTCAAGCTGAAGTTTTGCACTTCCAAGCATCGTCTGGGACACGAGGCGATATGCCATGTCACGAGAAATTCCATACTTTACGGCCGCATCTGCATAAGCTTCCATCATTAAATTCATGAAAGCAGGACCACATCCAGAAATAGCACCACCAATTCCCATCAATTCTGTAGGAAGCTCCTCTACAATACCAAGAGTAGAAAAAAGTTCCTTTATCTGAGAAAGTTCTGCCTTTTCAAGAGAATTTTCCTTTTCAAAAAGCATGACACCTTCAGAAACCATGGCCGGAGTATTTGGCATGACACACTGAATTCTAGTATCATTACCAAGAAGCTTTCTGAAAGACTCATGTGTCCATCCTGCAGCCACAGAAATAAGAGCCTTGCCCATGAATTTTCCCTTGTTTTCAGAAATCACGCCTTCAATCTGATACGGTTTGCAAGCAATAATGATTACATCACTGTCAGAAATAAGTTTTCCGATATCCGAATATGGAACAAAACCATAAATTTCAGAATTTTTCTTAAGCTTATCTTGATTTGGCGCATAAGCCAAAAGATTTTCTTTCATGACTTTTTCAGATTTTATAATGCCCTTTACGATAGCCTGAGCCATGTTGCCCATTCCAATAAATCCGATTTTTTTCATTTTTTTGCCTCCTGAATCTTTTTCATGTCATTTTCCGCAAGCTTTCTAAATGAACCTGGAAGCATGCCCGGCTGACTTGAACCATATATTTCAAGAACTTCATTCAGCAAAGGCTCTGCCTCAGCATACTTCTTTTCCTTCACATAAATATGAGCAGTCTCATACCTTCCTTCAATATAAATTGCAGTATCCATTCCGTATCTCTGCAAAAGCACCTGGTAATAGTTTATCGATTTTTTTGAATGTCCTTCATCAAAAGCTGTCTGTGCCATCTGAACAATTTCCCTTGCACTAGCATCTAAAGGTACATCAACTTTTGATGACATGCATGATGTAAGAGAACCAAAAATTAATGCAAAAGTTAATATCATAGTTTTTTTCATATTTTTTTCCGTTTTTGCCTGATTTTACATGAGAAAATTCTATTCTTTTATTTTTATTGAACTTCTCAACAAATGTTTCTATAAATTATATCATTTTTTCCTTTTAATTTAAACATTGTATTGCCTAAAAGTTACATCATTCATAAATCAAACCGCCATATTTAAAGCTTGCAAATATTTTTTCCATTTTTCAGGGCGTGCCGGCTAAAGCCGTCGTGCGTTCCGCGGTTCGCTATCCGCTCATCTAAAGACGGCTCCGCCGCCGCTCCATGCACTCACGCAAAAACCCACAGCCCCTTCCCACCAACAGTTAACAAATCCTAAAAACATACCTTTCATGCCCTTAAAAAATGCTATTTTGCAAATGGAAAAGGTTTGAGTGCAGATTTGCGGAAGAGTATGCACTGGAATGCGTTTGGGGGCGGCGGTTTGCGATTGGAAAGATCTTGAGTGCAGATTTGTCGGAAGAGTATGCACTGGAATGCGTTTGGGGGCGGCGGTTTGCGATTGGATGGGTTTCATTTGCAAATTTGCGACAAGCTAGACATCGGTATGCCTTTGGGGCACCCCTGCGACAGTTTGCATTTGGTGCCTCAGTTTGCCCCCAGTGACAGTTTGTATTCCGATTCACAGCATCCAAATCAAGCATCAGTTTGTGACAAAATGTTTTTCCAGCCCTATTCGGCAGTTTGCAATCCAGTTCACGGTCAACTTTTCATACATCAACCAGCATCAAGGTTCTAAAAAATGCATTCCTGATGACAATCCGCAATTTTTTCATCTTTTTTCAAAAACCACTCCTTAAACGGGACGTTTCTAATTTTTTTTCGATAACAATAATACAGGAGGTTTTATGGCAGAAAAAGATATTTCTGAAAAAACACTTGAATCGTACAACGACGTTTTTGCAGACATCGTGAACGGACTGCTTTTCAGGGGCGGACAAATCGTCAGGGAAGACGAACTTGAGGCGGAGTCAGAGCATGCAATGTACAAGGCGGACGGAAAGCTTCATGAGATGGAAAGGGATGTCGCGAAATACTGGAAAAACGGGAAAATAAGGATTGCTCTTTTCGGTTTTGAAAACCAGACTGCGGTGGATTCCGACATGCCGCTCAGGGTCTTGAACTATGACGGAGGAGCCTACAGAAACCAGCTGAACCAGACTGAAAACGAAAAAAGGTACCCCGTAATCACGCTTGTCCTGTATTTTGGGGATGCTGTGTGGAACAAGCCGAAAACTCTTTTGGGCTGCCTTGACATTCCTGATGCGCTCAAGCCGTTCGTGAGCGACTACAGAATCAACCTGTTTGAAATATGCAGGCTTACGGACGAGGAGATATCAAGGTTCAAAAGCGATTTCAAGATCATAGCAGATTATTTTGCAAAACGAAAGAAAATCCCCGGATACCGAGGCACAAGCGACACAATCAAACACGTTGACGAGTTTTTCAAGCTCATGAAGGTACTTACAAATAGAGACCTCTAAAAATTTCAATTTTTAGAGGTAACTTCAAAAAAGCGATGTTCCAAGCCTTGTAATTTCAAGGCTTGGAACTCGTCGGGCATCTCTAAAAAGTTTTTTAGAGATGCCCATAAGACAAAAAGTTTGAAACAATGTATAATGAAAGAATCGAAGGATGCAAAGGAGGCATGAAAATGGACGATTTTCTTGATACAGTAGAAGCCCGTGGAAAAGAAGAAGGTAAAGCTGAGGGAGAAGCTATAGGTGAAGCCCGTGGTAAAGCTGAAATCATCCAGGAGTTTATCAAGGCTGGGAAAATGACGGTGGAACAGATTGCAGGCATTCTCAAGCTTCCTGTTGAAAACGTAAGGGAACTTGCCGAAATGAATCTTGTAACCGCTTGATGTGCGAAACATTTTTCATCCGTACCTTCAAACCAAGACAAGCATCTTAGTATGGGTACGGAATGACAGCTACCTGTAGCGTCCCCTAAATGCATACCGATGTATATCCTTGCGACAAATTCGCAAATTAAACCTTTTCAATCGCAAACCGCCGCCTCCAAATGCATTCCGATGCATACTCTTCTAACAAATTCGCAATCAAAAACTTTTAAATTGCAAATTTTCCCCCATCAAGTCGCAAAATCTCCAAACTACTTGACAAAATGTATAAAATCTCTAAAATCTCTAATAGAAAAGTTGAAATATTTATATAACCGTGTTATCATTAAAATGGGATGCTGGGGATTTTTGTCTAAAAAGTTTTATCACAAAAGTACAAATGAAGCTTACTTTGAAGCTCCATTATTTACAGGATAATGCGACAACATTATTTTTACGATAATAAATATAGGTGTTCTGGAAACGTTTTCACACGTTCCATAATATCTTTCGCGATAAGGTTTAGAGAGTTTCAGAGTTATATTCGTATATTAGTTAAGCATATTTTAAGAAAATGCTTATAATGCAAGGTATTTGCCGTCAAAACAAATTTGGCGGCTTGATATTTGGGGTATTTAAATGCTTATGAAGAAACTTTTATGGATTAAATCTGCCGCATGTATTTTTACTGCAGGAATCATGCTTTCATGCAATTCAGCAGGTCTTGGTGTTGCAGTCGATCTTGAAGCACCTGTACTGGAAATAACTTCACCGTCGCGAAACGCTTTTATCGGAAAACAGTGTACAATTACTGGAACCGCACAGGACAACAGAGGCGTTACAAGTGTTGAACTTGTGGTAAAATACAAGGACAACGGTAAGGACAAAAATTTTACACGAAAAGCAAAACTTTCCGTAACCAATGAAGACAGAAATCTTGTAAAATATTCATGGACATATGTTTTTGATGCCGCAAAAGACATGGGTGTCGGAGTTGACGACAAAGAACTTGAAATTACCATAACAGCCCATGATGATGCAGAAAACAGCTCTGAAGACTCTTCTAAAAACCTCAATGTCATGATGGACACAAAAAATGCAGTCTTAAACGGCATGAACATCAGGAAAAACGGAAAGACTACAATAAATCTTCTTTCAAGAACAGAACTTGACGAAATACGTGCAAATCCAGACAACAACTCATACAAGGCATATTTCCAGAATGAAGAATTCACAATTTGTGCAAAACTTTCAGACAACTATGCAGTTAAAAAGGCAACTCTTACGCTTTATGCAGTAAAAGGAATCGGAGATGATATGGTCGAAGTTCCAGTTGTAGAAAACAGGGGAATTGACAACCCGGACACTGCAAATCTTTACGCACCAGAGTATACATTCAAGGAAAGCGACTTTAAAAACCTTCCTGATGTTGGAGACGGAAAAGAAGGCTATATCCTTAAACCTCAGATTACCGTTACAGATACGGCAGACAACACTATAATTGCATCTATGGCCACACCATATCTTTGCTGGGATCCTGACTATGACGCACCTCATTTCAGATGCTCATTCCTTAAAAAAGACAACAGGTTTGACGGAAATGATAATACTGAATACATAGAAGTTCCGGAAAACTTTGATCTTCCTGTAGAGATTTTTGATGATGATCAGCTTGCCTATTACGAATATCTTCTCGTTTCGGAAGACAAATACATTGACTTCAAGAAAGCAAAGACTGATTCGGAGATTTTTGAAGCAAACAGGGAATGCACAAACACATCTGACATCTTGTACGGAGCAAATGAAAAGGATGCAGACGGCAAATACAAGCTTGAAGGACAGGAAGTAACAGACAACCAGTTCTCTATATCTACCAAAAATACGACATCATGGCCTGTAAAAGCTGGAATTTACAAGCTCATCATGAAGATTTCAGACAAAAAACTCCTTTCTGGATACAGCGCAAAGACAAGATATGTAGTGCATAACCTTTGGATTACGAGTGCAAACGTTCCATTTGTAGTTGTGGACAGTCCTATCGCAGAATCTTCACCTTCACTTAGTAGTGGAGAAAAATTCACGCTTACAGGATACGTTCTGGACGATGACGATGTTTCAAAGGTAACCCTTGCATGGGCACCATTTGGAACAAAGAACTCTGAAATTCTTGCGGCATTGAAGGAATACAACTTCGGAAACGGAAAAGAGCCTTCAAACGGAATAAAGATTTACAAGCTTACAACCACATCTGATACGGATCCTGCATCAGGAAAGAAAAAATCTACATTCTCAAAGGAATTCAACGTAACGACTGACTTCATGGTAAACGGAAAAGTTGAAAACAAGCAGAAGACATTTGTTGTTCTTGCAAAAGATACAGCCGGAAACATGACAGATCGTTCTCACACGATAGGTGCATACACGGACGTTCCTGACATTGATGTAAAATACGGAGACATGACAACAGGTCCTTGGGCTGAATTTACAGAGCAGGCTCAAAGCCACCTTCCGTCAGATGTATATTTCAAGGTAGCTTTCACAGGAAAGAACAACCTCAAGATTGTCTCAACTGGAGCTGAATGCGACGTAAAGGAAGACAAGGTGGGAAATCCATTTAAGTGTGTTGACGAAACAAACCACATCTATAAATACGATACTTCAAATGCAGAAACGGATGGTGGTCAGTTCAAGTACCCTCGAGTAACATTTGCATTTACTGCAAAAGACGTGCTTGGAAATGAATCTGTCATAAAGAAAATAATCATATTCCAGGAAAAGCCTGTTTTGCAGGAGCTTACGACTGACGCACAGGGAACCGTTCAAAAAGCTGGTGAAAAAATTCAGATAACGGCAGACTTCGACATGAATTTTAAGCTTGATGGCTTTGAGGCTACGCTTGGAAATTCTTACATACAGCTTGGAAACATATATAAGAAAACAGGCGCTGACGCTAACGGTTTTACATACGAAAAGCTTAGTGACGAAGATGCTCGTGCAGTATATGTAAAAGGATACGATACGAGTTCCCTCATATATGAATTTGAAGTAAAGGAAAACTACGTGTCACTTGATGGAAGCGGAAAAGCTGCAAATGTAATCTTTTCTGGAGATACGGAAAAGAAAAGACACATAGAATTTACTGAAAATATCTCGGAAAGCGTAAAAAACGCTTTTGAACTTCAGGAGAAAGGACGGATAAAATATGCTGCTGGAGGCTTGCCTAGTGTCAAGATTGATGTTGTAGATCCTGATGTCGTAAGTTTTACGCCTGCAAAAAGGAGCGTTGATACAGGCGTTATTAAGTGCGGTGTTGTAGAAAAAGAAAATGGCAGCGTTACGCTTAAGTTTAAATTCAATGAGCCAATGAACAAGGAAAGCGGCACTGTAGAGCTAAAGCGTACTGAAGGCTGGTACATTCCACCTGTGCTAGGCGAAGATGTTTTCCTGCAGCTTTTGACAAAAGCTAGTGCTGCTCAGCGATATTATCTTCATGGATCTTCTGGTCTTGTCGGCAAAAAGGAAAAACTTTACCTTAAGGGGTCGGATTCTCGCGTAGCAGTTGGTCCATACAGGCAGAATACTCATGGAATTCTTTCTAGCGGAGCACCTGATACATCTACAAAATACGTTCTTGCATTCGGCTTTGATATTGCAAATGATTCAAGTACAAACGAATATGTTGAACCCATCACAGATGAAGGTGGAGCTCCCATAACTGTCAAAAAGATTCGTGAAACTCTTGAAGCTCTTGGATATCATAAAACATCTTTTGAAGTTTCCGCATTCACTTTGAGCACCGATAGAACAGAAGCATCTCTTAAGATAAGCGACAGCGACTTTATTGACGGGCTTAAAAACGGAGTGGAATACAACATTCAAATACCTGCCGGTGCTTTCAGTGATGACGTTGGTCACCCTTCCAAGGTGATAAACTGCAATTTCTACGTAGGACCTACTGCAACACCAGTAATCCGCATAGACCGCATAACGTCTGACGGAAATAAGTTCAGAAATAAACCAGAGATTTCAAGTGCTGATGATTTCAAGAAATATTTTGGAAAAACCTCTTTCAAGATAGACTCGGAAACACCTGGTGCAACCATAACTTACTATAAAGACGAGACAAAAAATACAGGAACAGATGGTGCTGGAAAAGATAGTCAGCATGATTCTGACATGGGGTCTGGTTATGCAAAACATTATTATCTTGATGATATACAAATAAGTTCTATTTCTGCTCCAAATACAGCATATGATGCAGGGAATACTAACACTGTTGGTGACGGTAAGCTGACGGGGCAGAAATGCTATATCTCGGCAAAGGCATCATCACCTGTTGAAGGCATGGGTGAATCTTCCATCGGATACGAAGGTGCATTCAAGACTATGGTCAGTTTCGAAGAGGGAAATGAAAGATATTATTATGGTTCAAACATTCCGGAAGGTACTCCGTCAATAGCAGGATGGCCTTTGATGCAAAACGGATCTGCTGCAGAAAACTCGAGAAAAATGTACAAAATTAGTGGCAACGACATATTCATTTCATGGGAACTTCTCGACAACTACATGAATCAGTGTTGTCATAACGGTCGAGACAATGGTTATCAAAATCCTGCGGATGGTTATTGTCGTTACGGAGAAGCGTTTATTGGTAAATATAAGCATTATTAGGAGGATATCATGAAAAAGACATTCAGTTTTCTTAAATATATAATTCTTGCATTTTCTCTTGCATCTTGCGATGTAGGCCTTGGCGTAAACGTAGATCTTTCAGGCCCTACGATTGAGCTTTTGGCGCCTGCAAGCCGTGAATGCGTTGCTCAGACTTTCTCCATAAAGGGAAATGCGTACGACTATCAGGGTGTTCAAAAGGTTTCTGTCACAGTTTTTGAAGAAACCGGTACTGCCGGCAATAAAACCAAGACTGAACTCGGCTCTTGGATTTGGAGCGGAAGCTGGACTCGCAAGCTTTCAAATGAGTCTTCATATTCATCTTATGCAAATGCCTCTTGGGTGGAAGTGACACAGAATCACTATGATTGGGAAATAAACGGCGTTTCTCTTCAAAATGCAACATCTCCAAACGTTGTCATAGAGATAAAGTCTTGGGACACAAGCGGAAACACATCTGCAGAATCTGTTGTTTCAAGATCCGTAATATACGACACTCTTTCTCCAAACGTGCTCATCACAGGCCCTGCCATAAAGTATTCTGAATTAAATGACATTAAAAAGCCGCAGAATCTTCCTGTAACAAAGTATCAGGATGAAAAATATCTTTCACAGTATATAAACGGAAAGTTCAGCATTACAGGCGTCCTGGAAGAAGAAAATTCACTTAAATACGTAAAAATATATTTGAAGCTTGCAAAATCAGACAATACGGAAGTGGACGTCATAAAGCCTATAAAACTTTATTCGGACAACAATTATAAGACAGATTCAGAAGACGTAAATGCCCAGTACAGGGATTCTCTTCGCTCATGGGAAGTGGAAATTCCTGATTTAAGCGTTGCCGGAAACTCACTTGCAGGAGCACTTTCTGGACCGAACTATTTGAGGATTGTTACGGAAAGCTCGGATCTTTCTGGAAACGGCGAAGGCGTAAAGTTTCCGAAGGGATACATTTGCTACTGGCCTGAGGCAGACACTCCATGGACTGAGTGCAATCAGCTTCCGGACGGCATATCGGCAGAAATTCAGCCTGCCACAAAGATAAACGGCGCTTCCATAGATGATGACGGAATAGATGAAGTTATCGTAACCGTAAACAAGGTGGGGGGAACTGGCGGAAAACCAGAAACCATTTACAAAAAATCCAAGGATTCTTCTCCTGCCACATACCAGACATGGACGTTTGTCACACCTTCTGAAGCAGACAATTATGAAGTACAGATTGTGGCAAAAGACATAAACGGAAAAGCTCATGACGCAATTACAAAGAAGTTTACCGTAAAAGACATTACATGGCCTTCTGTTGTAGTTCTGGAGCCAGATACGACAAAAACACTCTTTGGAGACAAAGATGGAAACTTCAACTTTAAGATAAAGACTTTGGATGATACGGGTGTTTCTTGTCTGAAAATGGTATTCTTAAAGAAGACAGAAGACATTTCCAAGCTTTCAAACAGTGATGATGCAGCATGGGATTGTGTATCAAAGGCAAATCCAAAAACTACTGACTCAAACGGAAACATTTTCTACTATATTGAGCCAAAAAAAGCAATGGAAGGTGGAAAGCAAAAAACGGAAGAAGATGAGACATCTGGTGTTTTGAGAAAAGTATTTGTAAACGACCTCGAAATGAACGTCTTTAAAGACCTCGGAATTGACGGAACTGCTGGAAATCAGCTTGGAAGCCTGCAATTCCTCTTTTATGTGGAAGATGAAAAAGTCTTTGACGGCGATGGCGCAGCTAAGATAAACAAAACCGTAAGCCCTGTTGCATACAAGGGAGATGATGAAGTTCCGAACATTACGATTGACGACATTGAAATTGACCGCAAAGACGGCAATGGATTCAAATCATATGACAAATTAAAAGACTCTAATGGTGACCTCCCTCGAATTCCAAACGGTTCTGTATTGAAGGTAAAGGGAACTTGGTATGACAACTCCATGGACGTATGGCAGGATACAAATAGATTTACAACACTCACTGCAACATATGGAGGAGCTGCTTTTAATAAGGGAATCGAATTTTTCAAAACACGAAAGGGCACAGACAAAAATCCTTATTACGAATGGGAAGCTACAGAAGAGATTTTGGGAGATTCCACGTCTGTCATTTCGCTCAAGGCAGAAATTACTGACTATGCGGGAAAGAAAGCTGAAGCTTTGAAAGCTTATACGGTAATTGCAGGAAAAGCTGAAATTCAGTGCATTACGACATCAAATCAAAACGGAATTTATTCAAAGGGTGACAAGATATCCATCCAGATGAGGTTTAACAAGAATGTAACGCTTGAAGGCTATACATCTTCTCCAACGCTTACTCTTACAAACGGTTATACGGCAACGTTTAACACGAGTTCAAGCGGTACACAGAAACTTGAATTCATCTATACGGTAGGAAACTCTGATTCTACATATGATAAAAGCCGCAACGAGTTTGATTTGCTGGATGTAACTGGAATAAACCTCAATGGCGGTAAGATTTTAGATGCCGGTATCAAATATGCAGACAGCAGTGATATTGGAACTATTTTAAATACGATTAAAACCCTCCATCATAATCTTGCAGACAACAAGAGCATAAAACTGTTCAATGATCCGGCTCCAATTACAAATGTCGAATATAACGAAACTGAAAAAATTCTTTATATTACATTTGATGCTGATGTCAAAAAAGATACTGCATGTACGGATAAGATTACGATTGTACCTAAGTCGTTTAGAGTGCCGGCAGTTGTTTCTCAAGACGAATGGAAAACTTTCTCTGATGCTCTCAAAGCATGCTATACAAAGGGAACAAATGGTGCATCAGAAAGCTTTACGGCTAATACAGAAGCCGTATATGTCCTTAATTATGATCTGAATACAGATTCTGGAACTGCCTATGATGCTTATAATGACGGAGGATATTACAAGAAAGAATTTGCCGTAACCTCTGGACAGGTAGAGTTCATTGACAATGGCACAGGAAATGAAAATAGAAAGATAAAAATTCCTCTCACTCTTCCTTGTAAGGGAGTTGAGTATGATGTTTCTATCCCAGTAAATGCATTCTGCAGTACAATCCGTTCAAGCGTTCATTCTGTTTTGAGTACTGATATAAAACCGATAAAAGATTCTGGTATGGAAAAGCCATATATAAGAATCAAGAATGCTAAAGCTACGATTTCTGGTTCTTCTGGAAACTGGACGATTAAGCAGCCTGAAACTACTGAATTCAGGATAGACTGTGAGACTCCTGGTGCTTCAATAAAATATAGCTATGAGTTATGGACACGGGGAGTGACAACTGTTGAGAATAATGCTAGTATTAATAGTCCTGTTACAAAAGGTAAGTATGAAAAAAATAGTAATTCTATAGAATCTACAAGCTATACGGCAAATGACAAGATTACAATTGGAAAAGACAAAAATAATGGCACTTCACTTGAAAAACTTGGTCTTGAGTATAGAATTACTGCGGATGCAGGTTCTGAAAAAAACTATAATGTTGCATATAGAACAAGAATAGAAGTTGATAGTGATGCAAAAGGTAAAAGAAAAGGCTCTTCTATTGATAAAAACCCTGTAGGATTTAGTGTTGACGATGATCTTCTTTTATGGATTCGAGGAGGTACAGCTGAATCTGGTCCTAACTCCATTGAAGGTTTCCCTGTTGCATGGAGTGAAGCAGAAACAAACAAGCTTTTGCCTTTGACTGATTGGTCATACTGCTATGTATGGGGTATTACTGCCAATTGGTATCCGGGAATTCTTGAAGGCCCTGCAGATAATGATTCTAAAGGTAACTATCCGGGAACTGACAGCGATTCGTCAAAAGGTCCTTATGCTTACTGTTTCGCACAGAATAGCTTTGTTCCTTGTAAAAGTCACTATCCTGTATATCCAGGCGACTATATGATATTTAAGTGTGGCGGTATTGCATTTGAAACAGGTAAGGCAAATATCGTAAAGAAGCGCTATGAAAAATAGGCGAGCGGGGAAAATTTGCAGTTGAGTGGGTTTTGATTGCGGATTTGTCGTAAGGGTATGCATGGGAATGCTTTTGAGGGCGGATTTGCAAATGGAAAGGTTTCATTTGCAGATTGACCGGAAGGTATACATGGGGTTGCATTTGTGGGCGGCCGTTTGCAGACAAAACATCTTAAAATAGGCAAATGGGTTTCGAGAAATCGAGACCCATTTTTTATGCCCATCCATGTAACCAAATGTTTTTTTTCATGTGGCAGCATCAACTTTGAAACAGACAAGCCAAACTATGTTCTCATGTCGAAACCAAGAAGCTTAGACAAAACAAGCGGTAGTTTCGACACTCTCATCCACCGCTTTCCTCGGGCATAATCTTTCTTAATTGGCTTTAATTTTGTCCGTATTGCAAATGCCTGAAAAAGTCACTGAGAATTTTTAAAAACTCACTGAGAATTTTTTAAAAGTCACTGAGAATTTTATGAAAACTCACTTAAAAAAATTGACAATCGTTCAGGAATGTGTTCTATCGATTTAAGGCATTTGCTTGTTCCATGAATATTCCGCCTGTTGGACTTTTTATGCCAAACCAAGCTCCTTTGAATACGTCTGGACAGGTGTTAAGGGCGGAGTGGTTGGAAAAGTAAACATCGGAATGTAATTTGAGCGGCCAAAACTTGCCTTTCCGTACCCGACACTAAGATGATTATCTTGGTTTGAAGGTACGGATGAAAAATGTTTCGCACATCAAGCGGTTACAAGATTCATTTCGGCAAGTTCCCTTACGTTTTCCTCGGAAAGATTAAGCATGTCTGCGATTTGTACAGCCGTCATTTTGCCAGTTGTTATAAGCTTCTGGATGATTTCAGCTTTACCTATAGCTTTTCCCTCATCTTTACCACGAGCTTCGCCAATAGCCTCTCCACGGGCTTCTACTGTATCTAAGAAATCGTCCATTTTCATGCCTCCTTTGCATCCTTCGATTCTTTCATTATACACACTGTTTCAAAATTCTTGTCATTTTCATGTATTTCAGGATCATGCACAGAAATGCAAGTTCATGGAAGTGGGCAACAAAAAGCTTTCATTCCGTACCCGACACTAAGATGATTGTCTTGGTTTGAAGGTACGGATGAAAAATGTTTCGCACATCAAGCGGTTACAAGATTCATTTCGGCAAGTTCCCTTACGTTTTCCTCGGAAAGACTAAGCATGTCTGCGATTTGTACACCCGTCATTTTGCCAGTTGTTATAAGCTTCTGGATGATTTCAGCTTTACCACGAGCTTCGCCAATAGCTTCTCCACGGGCTTCTACTGTATCTAAGAAATCGTCCATTTTCATGCCTCCTTTGCATCCTTCGATTCTTTCATTATACATTGTTTCAAACTTTTTGTCATTTGTAAGTACCTTCATGAGCTTGAAAAACTCGTCAACGTGTTTGATTGTGTCGCTTGTGCCTCGGTATCCGGGGAATTTCTTTCGTTTTGCAAAATAATCTGCTATGATCTTGAAA
>JAZQMW010000041.1:0-61075 GCA_045627025.1 Treponema sp.
TCATTTACGACGGAAGAAGTACCAGCCGAAGACATGGCATTTGAAGAGCCAACTGTTGATGAGCCAGCTCTTGAAGAAAATGCAGCTGCCGAGGAAAGTGCAGAATCGTTTGACCTTCCAGACTTTGAAGAGCCAAAAGAAGAAAATGAAGCTGCACCGGAAACAGAAGAGGCTTCATTTACGACGGAAGAAGTACCAGCCGAAGACATGGCATTTGAAGAGCCGACTGTTGATGAGCCAGCACTCGAAGAAAATACTGTTGCCGAAGAAAGTGCAGAATCGTTTGAACTTCCTGATTTTGAAGAACAAAGCTCAGAAAGTGAGACTGTGCCAGGAGCCGAAGATACATCATTTAGCATGGAAACTGCTGACGAGTCTAGCGAAGAAAGTGCCGAATCATTTGATTTGCCTGATTTTGAAGATAATGATGCAAAGGCTTCTTCTGGCGACTTTGATTTACCAGATTTTGATTTGCCTGAAACTTCTGAAGTTGAAAAGAAAACCGATGATGATTTTGACCTTCCTGATTTTGAAGAAAGCAAAGCCAAGAATTCAGCATTTACTCCAAGTACGAATATGTTCTCAAATCTTTACGATAAGGAAACTCTCGACGGAACGCCATCTGTTCATTCCGAAGAGCAGGGATCAAAGAGAAAATCTTGGCTTCCTGTTGTGATATGCGTAGCTTGTGCTGTTATTTGTGTTGCGGCCGCTGCTGTCATGGTTCTTGTATCACCTGCAGAGGTAAGCCTTTGGAACAGAATCAAGAACTTTAGAAACGGAAGTGATGTTGAAATAACGTCTGAGCTTCCATCTTCTGAATCATCTGCTGTAAATACGGTTCTTGAAGAAATTCCTGCAAGCGTTGTGGAAGTTGTTAAGGAAGAAATCCCTGCAAAAAATAACGAAATCGTTATTGCATCGGAACCTGAAAATGTTGTTCCTGCAAAACCGGAACCATCTCCTGTAAAGATTGAGCCTGTAAGCTATAGAATTGTATGGGGTGATACGCTTTGGGACATTTCAAATGCATATTATAAAACTCCGTATCGTTATAAATATCTTGCAAGGTATAATGGCATCAAAAATCCAGACAAGATTGTTGCCGGCGATACAATATTGATACCTGCAGAATAAGGTTGTTTAAAAGAACATTTTCAAAGCCAAAAGCAATTGTTTGGGTCTTGCATGTTCAAGTCAAAGATGCTTGTATTTGAAGATGTTTCTTTCTGTAAGAAGCGGAGGCCTCCCTGTAAAGGTAGGTCTCTTTTTTTTGGAAAATGAGTTATGAGAAAAATTTTTTGCATTCTTTTGCTGTTGCTTAATTTTATTTCGTGTAAAGAAAAAGCATTCTCCAAAGTTTATGGTAAAAATGCGTATTATTTCAATGCCCTTTGTCAAATTCAAAATAATAATGAGTCCAAGGCAATTAAACTTTTAAAAAAAGCTTGTAAAAAATCAAACAGGTTTCTTGCTGAAAAATCGTATCAGAAACTGGTTGAAATTGGAAATCAGCAAACAAAAATAGAAAGTGCGCTTGAGTACAAAAAACGTTTTCCCGGTAAAAAATCACTTCTCGTTCTTCTTAAATTATTGCATTCGTACAGGGATTTTGATGAAATCATTGCTCAGTCGAATGATGTTGGAGATTTAGAAGATGATGAATTGACATTCTATCGAATTGATGCATTGAGAAGTGTAAAAGATTCCAGATTTATGGGAGAATTTCACAAGTGGATTGTTGAAAGGAATTTTTCGAGCCATCATTTGAAAATATCTTCAATTGATTTGAAAAGCATGGATTGTCCAGACAGAAATGTTTTTGAGTTTCGGAAAAATGTATATTGCAAAAACTATAATGCTGCCTTTAAAATGGTAAAAGAAATCATTGCTGATGAGAAAAATCTCACTCCTTCCGTTTTGAGGGATGTCGGCAAATCATTGCTGTACGGTTCCAGAGATTATGAGGAAAATGCACTTTATCTTGAGTCGGTTTCCGGTGAATGTGACGGTGATTTGAGATTTTATGCTGAATTTTATGAGGCAAGGCTTTACGGAAAAAAAGCTTCGTTAAAGGATAAGGCCATCTTGCATTATCATCAGTGCATGAAATGTGCAAAAAATCTTTCTCTTGATTCAGATGGCAAATTTGACAATGCACTTTGGTATTATCTTGAATTTATATTAAACAATTCGTTGGCTGAAATTTCCTGTGAACTGGAAAAATATTGCGGCGAATTTAAAAATCCTTCCTATTATGATGATTTTTTTGAGCATTTGAGCCTTCGTCTTTTTGAAAACAAAGAGTGGGAACTTCTGTATCGTATTGCAAAAATAATAGACGGCAAGGCAAGTGTTTCATCTGTTTCAAAATTTTCATATCTTGCTGCAAGACTCATTCAGGAAAAAAATCTGGATGTGCCTGCGAACGAAATAAAACCTCTTTTTGAAAAATCACTTATTCCCGGAAGCGACCTTTATTACAAATTTTTGGCATGTGAAAAACTTGGGCTTGAAGATGAAAAAATGCATGATGTTTTTAAAAATCTTTTTGAACAGAAAAAAATCAATGCTGATGATGAAAAGGAAATGTATGTTTTGGGACTTGTAGACCACAAATTGAAGGAAAATCTTTACGAAGAATATCTTTTGTATGACGGTGAAGTTTCTGATTCTTGTGCAGAAAAAGTTTCAAGATATCTTTCAGAATGCGGAAAGATGGAAAACAAATATGCAGTGCAATCTCTTCGTGTGGCTGCAAGAAGAGTTTTTGATACAAATAATGTTTCCATCCAGACTCTTGCATATCCAGAAAATTTTAAGGTTTTTGTTGAATATAACTGCAAGAAATTTGCGATTGAGCCATATGTAATGTATTCTCTTATACGTACTGAAAGCTTTTTTAATCCAAGTGTCAAAAGTCATGCAGGTGCAAAAGGACTTACGCAGCTCATGGATCTTACGGCTGGTGACGTTGCAAAAAAACTTGGCGTAAAGGAATATGATCTTCTTGATCCTTCTACAAATATCGCGTTTGGGACATTTTATTTTGAAGAACTTCAGAGGAGACTTGACGGTTCCCCTATTTTGGCATCTTTTTCATATAACGGCGGCATATCAAGGGTACGAACATGGCTTAAAAATTCTCCTTCCCATTTTGGAATGAAAAATGTTCCCGTGGATTTGTTCCTTGAAACCGTGCCGATTTCAGAAACCCGTGAGTATGGCAAAAAACTTCTTTCTGCTTCATGCATGTATGCTTATCTTTATGATAACATTTCTCCTTGCAGGGTTGTTGAAGAAGTTATGAGATAATTGTAAAATACCCCAAATTTGAATTTGAGGGGATAAAGATGGCAGATCCATTTTCTGAGATTCTTCCCGAATCGATGCATTTTTCAGTTCTTTCAGGCACTCAGTTTGTATTGCTTTTGGGAATCATAATGTTTCTGGGTTCAGCAGGAGGCAGGCTTTTCCAGAAGCTTCGCATTCCTCAGGTTGTCGGATATATAGTAATTGGCATTCTTATTGGTGCGTCAGGATTTCAGCTTTTGAGGCCGGAAGTGATTGCATCACTGAATCCCGTGAATACGATAGCTCTTTCCTTGATAGGCTTTCTTATTGGTGCTGAACTTAAAATCAATGTCATAAGAAAATACGGAAAACAGTTTGTCGGAATTCTTTTGGGTGAATCAATAGTTCCTTTTTTTGTTGTCGGTGCGCTTGTTACATGCGTAAGTTATGCTTTCATGAAAAACTTTAAGCTTGCAATTTCTTTTGGACTCATCCTGGGCGCGATTTGTTCGGCTACGGCCCCTGCAGCAACTACCGACGTCCTTAAAGAATATAGGACTCGCGGTCCACTTACGACTACAATACTTGGAATTGTTGCCATGGATGATGCTGTTGCCCTTATCCTGTATGCGGTTGCATCTACTCTTGTAAGGCCCCTTCTTGGCGGTGATGCGGTTTCATTGGGAAAGCAGCTTTTGTATATTGCAAAAGACATTTTCGGTTCCATTGCGGTCGGAAGCATTTTTGGCATCATTCTTTTCACCGTGATAAAAAATCTCATGCAGGATGAAGGAAGAGTTCTTTCGTTTGGTCTTGGAGGTCTTTTTCTCTGTACGGGAGCATGCAGTCTTCTTGGTCTTGACAACATTCTTGCGGCCATGGCACTTGGTTTTTTCATGGTGAATTTTGCAACAGTCAAGACACGCCCCGTGTTTGCCCTGGTCGAAAAATTTACACCTCCCGTTTATGTTCTTTTCTTTGTGCTTGTAGGTGCAAAGCTGAACATTTGGGTTGTAACGCCTCTTCTTGGTCTTCTTGCGCTTGTTTACGTTTTGGGAAGGACTCTTGGAAAGTCCATTGGTGCACGTTTGGGGGCAAGGCTTACAAAAGCTCCTGAAACCGTATACAAGTATCTTCCCTGGTGCCTTTTGAGCCAGGCAGGTGTTGCCATAGGATTGAGCATTGCGGCCAGCAACGATTTTTCAACATCCATAGGTTCTGAAATCATTTTAATAATTACGGCCACCACATTTATCGTGCAGCTTCTGGGACCTGTTTGCGTTCGTTACGGTGTCATAAAAGCAGGAGAAGCTGGCCTTGACATTACGGAAGAAGATATCCTTAAACGTTCGAAAGTTTCCGACGTTACGTGGGGAAAAGAAATTGTATGTTCGTGCGACAGCCCTGCAATCGTAATGGAAAATGAGCTTATCGTGAATATCTTGAAGAAATTTGAGACACAGCATAACCAGTCTTTTGTCGTGTGCAATTCTGAAGATGGCAAACTTATAGGCCTCATAACGCTTGAGCACTTGAAGGAAACGCTTGCCATTGGGGAGCTTGCAGAAACAATGCTTGCAACGGACATAATGGAACGTGCGCTCTGTACGTGCAGTCCGAATGATGTTCTCCCAGACGTGTACAGAAAATTTTCTGATTATGACACGCAGACCATGCCTATTGTAAATGAAAGCATGCGTCCGATGGGTGTTATTGAAAAATATGCTGTTGACCATTATGTTCATGCAAAAATTCTTGAAATACAGCACAAGCTTGAGAAACTGTAGAAAGTTTTAAATTGCAATTTTTTGTTTTTTTTTAAGGAGATAATAGTTGATTTAATCTTAAATTACCAATATCTCCTTAAATCCTTGAAATTATCTTTAATATGGCTTGAAAAACAAAAAAATAGTCACATTGATTTGTAAAAGTCCGTCATTTCATACTCTTGATAAAACGCAGATATTACAATATATTTCGATATATGGGTAACTATGACGGAATAATACTTGATATAGATGGAACAATTTGGAATACGACAGGAATTGTCTCTGTTGCATGGAATAAGGCTATAAAAATGTCTGGATTTGATGCAAAAAAAGTAAATGCAGAAATACTTCAGAAAGAATTTGGAAAGACCATGGAAGAAATAGGACTTGATCTTTGGCCAAATCTTACGCAATCCGAGCGTGAAAGACTTTTGTCAGAATGCTGTACCGAAGAACAGATTGCTCTTAAAGAAAATACCCTTGACATTACATATCCAGGTGTCGTTGAAACCGTCAAATCTCTTTATCCTGCGGAAAATTTTTTTATTGTAAGCAACTGCCAGGATGGATACATTGAGTTGACCCTTGAAAAAACTGGTCTCAAAGACTATGTAAAGGATTTTGAATGCTTTGGAAAAACAGGAAAAGGGAAGGCTGAGAACATTCAGATAATCTGCTCAAGAAACGGACTCCAGTCTCCGGTTTACATAGGTGATACACAAGGCGACAGTGATGCGTGCCTGCAATCAGGAATTCCGTTTGTATGGGCAAGTTATGGTTTTGGAACATCCAATCATTATATAGAAAAAATAAGCCGTTTTTCTGAAATAAAGCGGATAATTGGTTTGGTTTGAGGAAAAAAATGAATCTTGACAACATCGTGATAGTGCTTGACAGACCTGAAGAACCCCGAAATATTGGGGCTGCTTGTCGTGCAATGGCAAATAACAACATCCACAATCTTCGAATAGTAGGAAAAAAAGAAGACATTGACATTGAAAAAGTTCATGTACTCGCAATTCATGCGGGCTACATATTTGACAATGCTTTGTTTTTTGTTTCCATAACGGATGCCGTGTCTGACTGTGTGTTTTCTTGTGGAACTACAAGGAGAAGAGGCAAGAAACGCAAGGGAAAGCTTCTTTTGCCTGAAGAGTTTGCAGAATTTGCAGACAGGAACTCAACGGGAAAAGTTGCGGTTGTTTTTGGAAATGAGCGTACGGGACTTGATGATGATGAAATCCTTGAGTGTTCCATGGGCGTTACCATACCTTCTTCAGACGAATTTGGTTCTCTTAACTTGAGTCATGCCGTTCAGATAATGTGCTATACGCTCTTTAGGTTTGAAGGCAGGGAACAAATCGGATACACCCCTATTGACAACAGCCGTCTTCATGAAACTGTAAATAAAATAGCTGATGACCTCCAGAATATAGGATTTTTTAAGGTTGCGGGAAGGCCTGACATGGAGATTTTCTGGCGCGACATACTTTCCAGGGCTGCATTAAGCGAAGGGGAGGCCCAATATCTTGAAAAAGTCTTTGACAAAGCTGCCGGTTTATGCAGAAAAAAGATCAAATGTAAAAACAATATTTGATTTTATTTATCATACATATTATACTTAAATTATAATGAAAAATAGTATCAGGTTATCCTTAAATTTAATCATCTCGTATTTTTGTGTCTATATAGTTCTCTTTACCCTTATTGGTGCTGTTTTATATATGGTTTATTCCATGTGTTCTACATTGGTTGCAGGTCAGGGATTTTCTCCTTTTAGCATGCATTATTTTGTAAAGGGAATTTTGCTTTCAGCTCCGGTCGTGATAACGATAAATAGTGCCTTCATGGCTTTTTATTTCATCAGGCATTCAGAATTTTCCAAATTTCAGCTGATTGTATACGGCATTTTTTATCTTTTGGTATGGATTTTGATGATGCCTGGAATCTTGAGTCTTAATGGTTCTCATAAAATGAAAGATGCTGCCGCACAAGATGGAAATACGTTATCGCCTGGATATTTCAGGGAATATGACCAGTATGTGTTTTATTATTCCAAGGTAGACTCTCATAATGTGGCATCAGGTGTATGCATTGACAAAAAAGCTGGACGCGATGGAGTTTATGTTTTCAAGGATGTAAAATTAAGTCGTGAAAGAAATGGCTTTACGGATTCGCTTATACAGGAGTCAATTGACATTCCGATAGGCATTAAGTTCATCGTTTCTACGATATCAAGATATTCAAGCATCATTCAAGTTGAATTTTCGAAAGGATTTTTCCGCTGGATATGTTTTTGCACGTTGGGCTTGGCTTTGTTTTCTGTGATTTTTTTAAGAAATGTTACTGAATGGCGCCTCGTGAATGTTGTTTTGATATTTTTCATGATGTTTGTTGTCATTTTCATCAACATTCGTGCCCTTTATCCTTTTGGAGCCGTTCATGATGTTTTTGCATCTGTTAATGATAAAATTTCCTTCATACCACGAAAGTTTAATTTCTTTTTGGTTTTTGTTAACCTGCTTGTTTTCTCCGGTCTTCTTGTTACTGGAATTTTGATTGATAATGCCGGTGGCAATTATGTAGATTACGAAGAGGATGATGCCGAATGAAAAAATTCTACTTGATAATGATTCTTTATACAGCATTGAGTTTTGCTTTCAGCCTGTTATATGGAGCTTTTTTTGTAAATATTCCAGTCTTGCTTCAAGGTACGGAAAATTCATATAAGTTCTTTTCATCTTTGCTTTTTTTTCTGAAACTTTTGCCTGCCGTTTTCCTTAGCGGTTATATAGCAATATGTGCAATCATATGGCAAAAAACAAAGAAAAGGGTTTCCGTAAGATTTTCTGCCGCCATGTTTGAGCGTTTTACCCATATTTTCATTTCTTCACTCATTGCAACCCTTGTTCTTACTTTGAACATGGAATTTTTTATTCCACAGGTAAAGGGTAAAATCCATTCCATAGAGAATGCATCATCTGATGTTTCAAACGCAATTGCCGCAACAAAGAGCCTTATGGCCCAGGAAAAACCTCTTCTTGCAATACAGTTTGCGACACGTGCATTGAAACTTTCTCCTGACAGCGAATATGTAAGGTCCATCTACAAGAAAGCCCTGGATTTTGTTGATGCATGCCGTGACAGGAATTTCAGCAAAAATTCCCAAAAGGATGAAGACGATACCGTTGTGCATCCACTTCATGATGAAGATTCCAAACATTCCATTGTTGAACTTTTGGCCTTGGCAAAATCTTGTGCCGAAAGAAAGGAATGGTTTCCTGCCCATTATTGGGCACAGCTTGCGGTCCAGGCTTGTGATGAGAAAAATACAGTGCTTCCAGAGGCTTCACATATTGCGAATGAAGCATGGAAAATGCTTAGCTATCCGTTGAAATTTGATAATTCAAAGGAACGTGAATACTATCTTTTGAAAAAGGATGGATATTCTGCATACAATAGCGGAGATTATCTCAAGGCATATTTCATTTTTATAACGCTTAATACAAAATATGAGCGTGGAAAAGATGACCCTGACGTAAAGAAGTTTTTTGAACTTACAAAGGAACAGGTTGAGAACGATTACTTTTTCTATGATGAAGTTCAGAACATAAAGGAATTTTCAAATTCAAGCAAGGTTTATTTTACGCTGACATATCCTGACAAATCTCGTGATGTTGTTTTTATAGATAATTCCATGGACATAAAGCGCGAGGGAAAGCTTGTCAAATATGTTGAGGGGCTTTTTATTGCAAGGTATGCTGCCACCGGCAATTTCATGTATTCCATGAAGGTTCCTTGTGCAAAGGTTACAGCCATTCCTGTTTCTTCTTTTTCTGATGATGCAAAAATTATTCTCGGCATAGACGGAAAATGGAAATATGTTCCTCAGATTACATTGCAGGCCGTGGAGCGTTCTTCCGGAAAAATCATTTCAAAACCTGAATATAATTTGCTTGAGGAAAATCTTCCTTCTAGAATCCTTGAAAAAAACAGCATGAAGTCAGACGGTCAGTTGCCTGTAATGCATGGAGTTACGGTGCCTCCGTCTTCAAAGAATACTCTTTCCATGATATTGCCGATGACGTATGATGATTTGAACATAATTGCAGATGCTTCAGCCGGTGCCGGAAACATGGGATTGTGGAATTTAAAGAAATTCCTTCCAAAAGTTGAGTCATATGGATTTTCCAAAGAGGTTTTTGCAGAATCTTTTGTGCAGCGCGTAACATATCCTTTCATGATTTTGATAATGTTCATCTTCTGTGCTACCATGGGATGGAACTATCGCATTGTTAATCCAAAGACTGTTTTTCATTTCAACTGGCTCTTTTTGTTCCCTGTCTATTGTGCGTTGACTGCGGTTATTTTCAGCTGCGTGGAATATATGTTCACTTTGATGAACTACTGCATTGTAGGATTGTTTGGAAATGTGGCGTTGCTTGTTGCGTTTGTCGTGTATGCAATAATGCTTTTTGCTTCTTCAGCTCTTTTTGTATCAAGAAAGGATTAAACTGGCAAAACAAAAGTCAGATTTGAATAATGGGATGTTCTGAAAGTTGCATTTTGGACCTCCCGTAAGTTTTATATCATGAAGCATACTTGATGATGCATTGGCTTTCAATTTTGCTTGTGCTCATTAAAATGCTTCATGACTTTTTTGAGGATAAAAAAATGAAAAAAAAATTAGCCTTTCTCTTTAGCATTCTGCTTGAAATTCTGTTTATTCCTGTTTTTGCAAAAGAAACACCTGTTGAAAATCTTCATGAATTTGCACTTGATAACGGTCTTACTCTTTTTGTTGCAGAAAATCATGCGGTTCCTCTTGCATATATTGAAATTGCATTCAGGACTGGTTCCGTTTCCCAAACTCCAGAAAATGCAGGCCTTTTCCATCTTTATGAACATATGCTTTTCAAGGGTAATGCCTTGCATCCAGATGCTGCCAGCGTAAAGGATGCCATGTCAAGGCTTGGTGTTGCATCTTGGAATGGCACAACGTCACCTGAAAGAGTCAATTATTTCTTTACGATTCCGTCTGACAGGCTTGATGAGGGGCTTGCTTTTTGGAATGCCGCTGTGAGGTCGCCTCTTCTTGATCCAGATGAGCTTGAGCGTGAAAAAAAAGTTGTCATTTCCGAAATTATGAATGATGATAATGACCCGGGAAGTTTTTTGAATGGTTATTCTAGAATAAAAATGTTTCCTGAAGCTCCGTATGCCGTGGATGTTGCCGCATATGAAATTCCTTTGCAGAATGCAACCGTTTCAGAGCTTAAGAAAATAAAAGATAAATATTATATTCCTGCAAATGCCGCTCTTTTTGTGGGCGGTGATGTTGACCCTGAAAAAACATTTGCACTTGTGAAAAAAATATTTGGCTCATGGTCTAATAACGGAAACTCGGTTTCTCCATTGAAGCGTCAGTTTTCAAAAAATCCGATTGGCGATGTAAAATACTGCGTTTTGCCATACGACAAGATTCCTGAAAACATTTCTTCGTTTGAAGTTTCATTCAGGGGACCCGATGCCTTGTTTGATGTTGATGACACTTATCCTGCCGACTATCTTTGTAATCTTTTTGCAGAACCAGATTCGCTGATTCGCACCGAGATGTCTGAAAATAAAGGACTTGAAATTCCTGGAAAAGAATATTTTGGAGCAGGGTATCAGACCTCAGGCTGTTTTGGAGGCTTTTACTTTTCTGCAAAGACATTGAATGGTTCCAAAAACATATGTGAAAAGGCTGAGAATTTTTACAAGCAGATACTGGATTCCGTAATGCATACTGTCAATGACGGAAAGTCTTTTTCTGTTGAACAGAAAAATAAAATCATGTGGAATGAAACTGATTCAAGAATAAGGGTAAATGAAACTGCTGCAGGAATTTTGAGCAACATATCCTTTTGGTGGACGTCTACATCTGCCGACTATTTTTATTCTTATATAGATAAGCTTGGAAGTGTTTCAAAATCTGACTGTGAAAAATTTATTGATGCATATTTCATGACAAAGAAACCTCTTGTTCTGGTTCTTGTGAATCCGAAAGTTTATGAAAAAAACAAAAAGGATTTTGAAAAAAAAGGATTTGAATTGATTTCCAAGGAAAATTCTGTCTGGTGGAATATGGATGAATTTAAATATGATGCATCAAAAATCACTTCTTCCTCTGCCTATGTTCCTGAGGGTAATATTTATAAACCTGAGGAAAAACATGATCAGAATGCAAAAAGCGTTGAACTTGAAGGCATTGAAGTTTCCCAATTGAAAAATGGCATACCGCTGTATGTAAAGAAGACTTCGAACAAGGTTCTTTCCGTAAGCATTGGTTGCCGCGGTGGAATCCAGAATCTTTCAAGAAAAACATCTGGTCTTGAAAAATGTCTTTTTGACATGCTTGCAAAATCATCCGAAAAATATGGATTTGAGGAAAGAAAAAAGATAGGTTTTGATACTACCATAGATATGTATTCTTTTTCCAAAAATGCCGGAAGTGCACTTGTCCTTCAGTGTCTGAAAAAGGATCTTGAAAAAGGTCTTGATATTCTTGCTGACGGATATGTTCATCCTGCATATGAAAAGCAGCCTTATGACATCATGTTCCGCGGTTTTAAGGAACAGCTTCAGAATGAAGAAAATACCCCTGAAAGCCTTTTGTACAGAAAGGCATGTGATGAAATTTACAAAGGTCATCCTCTTGAAGTTGATTCCGGCATCATAAGGGATTCTGTAAAAAATCTTACAATAAAGAACATGAAAAAACTTTATGAAAAGGTTGTTTGTCCAGAAAATACTTTTGTAGTTGCGTGTGGTGATGTTGACCCTGCCATGCTTTTGGAAAGTCTCAACAAGACTCTCGGTGAGATGAAAAATGAGCCTTCAAAGAAAAAAAATGACAAGGCTGTGCCACGTGCAAAATTTTCGCATAAAGAGCCGAGGATATATACTCATCCGTCCATATCGGGTTCTGCACATGTTGCAAGGGTTTTTGAAGCTCCGAATCTTACCGATGACGATTATGTTTCGGAAGTTTTGGCTACAGAAATCTTTACGGATGTGATGTTTAATGTTGTTCGTGAAAAATATGGAATATGCTATTCTCCTTCAAGCTATGTGCGTGGTTCCAGGTCTTCTTTTGGAATTGAGTTTTTGTATCGTGTGTCTGATTTCAACAATTTTTTCAGTGCCGTGGAAGAAGCCCGGGACATTCTCAAGGCTGGAAATGTCGTAAAAAGTGTAAATGATGACAGAACCTATAATCTTTCGCCTTTGTCTGAGCGTCTTGAGAATTACAAGAACAAGTATATAAATGCAACTTATGAAGGTTCGTCTACAAGTTTTGGACAGATTTTCATGCTTACATACAACCTGCTTGAGTATGATGACATAAATCATGATAAAAAACAGCTTGATGATGTAAGAAATTGTACTTCAGAAAAAATCATTGAGTCTTTCAAGAAGTACTCTTGCTCTGAAAATGATGTCTGGTATGCAGTTACGGGTCCTGAAAACAAAAAAGATTTGAAGTTCGGCAAATAGATGTCAGTCGGTTTTCTGAATTGAACTTCTGAAAAATGGATTTTTTTTTGAAAACCGTCCTTTTACGCCAAGAATGTTTTTAAAGGGGAATTTTTTCGTATGTATGATGCCTTCATGCATCAGCTGTCGGAGAATTTCCTCTATGTCTTCGTGTTCATAAATGTTCATGCCGAATTTTTTTACGTACAGGCTGTTGAATTCTTTCAGCATTGGAGTTGATATGCTTTTTTCCGTAAGCTGGTTTTTGTGTCTTTGAACGTACCGAATCATTAGTTCCGCATCTTTTGCAAAAGGTGCTTTTTCACCTGTAACGCATATGTCGCATCCTTCGCAATAAGTTTTTTCACCTCCAAGCGCATCAAGAAGAATCTGTCTCCTGCATGTGGCTGCTTCTGCAAAATCTTTAAGCACCCGTTCCCGGCTCCCTTTTTCGAATTTGTCTGCATTTGCAGAATCTTTTTCACTCCATAAAAGTATTGCGTTAGCTATGCTTCCGTCTCTGCCTCCTCTACCTGCTTCCTGGATGTAGCTTTCCGCGGTTGGACTTGGCTCCAGGTGGATGACCGTGTGTATGTCCTTTTTGTCGACACCCATTCCAAATGCGCATGTGCAGCAAAGTATTGCGTCTTTTTTCGGATAGAACCATTTTTCAACGTTTTCTTTTTCTTTTCTTTCAAGCCCTGCATGATAGAATTTCACTTTGTCTTCTCCAAGATATGATGCAAGTTCTTTTGCCATGTCTTCTGATTTTGCGCGTGTTCCGCAGAAAATTATGAGCGGTTTTTCTTCTGTGAGCGCAAGAATGAAAGCCGTCTTTTTTTTTGCGTATGTATTTATCACCTTATAGTGTATGTTGGGTCTGTCGCTGTCGCTTCTTACGATATGTGCGTCATTTCCAAAAAGAACTTCTGATACGTTTTTGAGTACTGAAGGACTTGCCGTTGCCGTAAATGCCGTGACTGCAGGAGGATTTATTTTTTCTATCACATTGCCGAGATTAAGGTATGCTGGACGAAATGTATTTCCCCATTCGCTTACACAGTGTGCCTCATCTATTGCCATGTGCTGTATGTTGCAGCATGAAAGGCGTTCCATCAGTTTTTCGCTTTGAAGTACTTCTGGATTTGCAAGTATTATTTTTGCTCCGTTTTTTATTTTTGAAAAATTTTCTTCACGTTCTTCATCTGTTTGGCCTCCCTTGAATATTACGTTTGGAATTCCACCTTCATCCATTCGTCTTTTTTGGTCATTCATCAATGCAAGTAGCGGGTAGAGTACGAGTGTTGCACCTTCGAGCAAAATTGACGGTGTAAGGAAGCATAGCGATTTACCGGCTCCCGTTGGCAAAAGCACTATTTGCCTTCCATTGTAATCCAAGTCGTTTTTGTCTTCCGAAGTCATGTCGTCTCGTTTTGAGTGCATGCGGACTGCATCAAGTATGTTCGCGATTACGATTCTCTGCCACGGATAAAGATATGTTATTCCGAATGCTTTTTGGGCGGCCATAAGGGCATCGTCATCTGTTTCGGCATAATCATCACTTATTTTTTGAAATGGAAAATCAATTCCGTCGTCTTTGAATTCCACACCATCATCTTCAAGTTGTTTCTTTAAACTGTCTGTATATTTCATATAATATATATTGTGTTTTTTTTCTCAAAAAGTGCAAAAATATTTTTTTCATAAAAGTCTATGTCGAATACTGTTGACATAAATAATGTTAAATTTTACAATTTAATAAAACTACCAAATTTGGAGTATCTATGCGAAAGATTTTTTTCCTTCTTTTTACGGCTTGTTTTACTTTTGTTATGTTTGGATGCAATAAGTCTTCTGAAAAAGGTGAATTTACTCTGAACAAGGGCAAGTTGAAAATTGCCATGGAAGTTGGGTACCCGCCTTTTGAATATTATGACGCAGACGGCAAGACTCCTGTCGGGTTTGACGTTGAGCTTGGAAAGGCAATAGCAGAAAAACTTGGTCTAAAAGCTGTGTTTATTGATACGCCTTGGGATGGAATCTTTAATGGTCTTGATTCTGGAAAATATGACCTTGTAATTGCGGCAGTTACCATCACTGATGATAGAAGGGCAAAGTATGAATTTACAAAGCCTTATATCGGCAATTCACAGACTTTGATTGTGACAAAGCAGTCTGATGTTTTAATCAGGAAGCTTGATGATGCAAGCGGATTCAAGATTGGATATCAGGCAAAATCCACAAGTGATTTCTATATAGAAGATTTTGCAAAAAATCATGAAGGTTTTGATTACTATCAGTGCGAATATGACAAGGTATTGGATGCATTTGATGATCTTAAATGTGGAAGAATAGATGCTGTCATATGCGATAGTCTTGTGGCTTCTTCTTTTCTTTCAAAACCTGATTCCGAGTATAAGCAGGTATGGCTTGGAAAACCTGAAGAATTTTTCGGCATATGTGCAAAGAAAGGCAATGTGGAGCTTATTTCAAAAGTTCAGGGTGCAATGGATGAGTTTTTTGCGGACGGAACAATGAAAGATCTTTACATGGATGTTTTTGGATTTAATCTCTCCGATACGCTTAAATAATGGGCATCTCCAAAAACTGAAGTTTTTAGAGGTCCCCTAATCATTTTGTTTGCAGATTTTGATGAAGAATGCATGTTGTGCCTGCTGATTTTGCTGTATGGAAAATTTGCGGCGCACATGAAGGTTATGTTGAAATCATTTTGAAGGGAAGCTTTTTTGATGGTGAATGTCGTGATTCTTCTTGCATGCTTTCTGAATCGCTTTCAATGGTCGTACACAAAATTGCAGCAATTTCTAAGGAAACACTGATTATTCAATAAGGAATAAATCATTGTTGACGTTGATATCCCTAATTGCTGAGAATATGATTTTGAATAAAATGATGCAATTGGAAATTTGAAAAATCATCTTCCGACGTCCAGATTGTTTTTATAAATGGTGTGGATTTTTTGATGTTGGCGGATTTTAAAATGAACATGCAATTTGTCTTCTTATATTGCTTTTTTGAAGTTATTTCTAAAAAGTGCCGATAATAAAAATGCTTTTGTAAAATTTTTTTAGATGTATTTTATTGATGCTGAGTTTTGCTTTTACCTGATTCTTTCTTCCTTTCTGCATTAGCTTGATTTTACAGTTTTTTTGTTATGGGAACCTCTAAAATTTGCTTTTTTTTAGAGATGCCCTTATTTGTCTGTTTTATTTGCAAGACAGATTTCTCTTGATTTAGTGACTTGTTATGTGGAAATTTCTAAAAGTCGGAAGTTTTCAATAAAAAAAAATATTTGGAGTAAAAAATGGAAATTATCAAATCAATCATTTCTTTTTGCTGTGACATCCTGTACAGGCCTTATGTAGTGCCTCTGCTTCTTTTGGCTACAGGAATTTATTTTACAATCCGCTCAAAGTTCATGCAGGGTGCTCTTTTTAGGGATGCTTGCAAAATGATGTTTGAAAAGCCTGAAGACAAAAAATCAATTTCGTCTTTTGGTGCTCTCATGGTTTCAACGGCATCTCGTGTAGGAACAGGAAACATCATTGGTGTATCTACCGCAATATGTCTTGGTGGTGCCGGTGCCATTTTCTGGATGTGGATTACAGCCATTTTGGGTGGAGTTACAGCATTCGTTGAGTCAACTCTTGCACAGATTTACAAAAGAAAAAATCCTGACGGTTCAAGCCGTGGAGGTCCTTCTTTTTACATGGAACAGGCTCTCGGTCAAAGATGGCTCGGAATTCTTTTTTCTGTGATAATAATTCTCATTTATGCAGTTGGATACAATCTTCTTGCATCATACAACCTTCAGTCAACGTTCGGTGTTTTCAGTTTCTACAATGAAAAATCATCTCCTGTCGTAATAGGACTCATATTGATGGTTCTTTTTGGCGTGATTGTAATAGGAGGCGCAAGACGTCTCGTAAAAGTTACGGAAGTGCTTGTTCCTGTAATGGGAATCATTTACGTTCTCATGGCTCTTATTGTCATGGTTATCCATATTGCCAAGATTCCTGCAATGTTTGCCGCAATTTTTTCAAGTGCATTTGATTTCAAGTCAATTTTTGGCGGTTTTTCGGGTTCCTGCATAATGTGGGGAATTAAGCGTGGTCTTTATTCAAACGAAGCCGGTATGGGTTCTGCACCTAATGCTGCTGCAAAAGCTGAAATTTCACATCCTGCAAAACAGGGTCTTGTCCAGATGATTTCAGTATTCATCGATACACTTTTGATTTGTACTGCAAGTGCATTCATGTTCCTTCTTTCTGACGTAACTCCAAATGCCGACATTTCCGGTGCACAATATGTTCAGCAGTCAATGAAAGCTGTACTCGGTTCATTTGGACCTGTTTTCCTTTCAATTGCAATGTCTCTTTTTGCATTTACAACATTGATTGGAAACTATTCGTATTGTGAAGGATGCCTTGAGTTTATCTTAAAGCGTGGTGCTAAAAAGTCTGAGCTTCTTGCAATGCGCATTTTTGCAACAATAATCGTTTTTGTTGGTGCCATAGCAAGTGCATCTCTTGTATGGGATTTTTCAGACATGCTTCAGGGAATTGCCGTTCTTGCAAACATTCCGACAATACTCATCCTTGGAAATAAAGCCGTAAAGTGTCTTGAAGATTATGTAAGGCAGAAAAAAGAAGGAAAAGATCCTGTATTCAAGGCAAAAGACATTGGCATCGAAGAAAATCTTGATTACTGGAATTAATCATATTTTAAGGTTTTCATAAACACATGCACCTCTTCATGGGGTGCTTTTTTTTCTGCCTAAAATCGAACCTTGAAAATTTATTTTGTAAAACACCATTGACTTAATGTGTCATAATGGTTACCTTTCTTATGGGTTATCTTGCAATAAAAATCCGGTCATTCAAAAGAATGGCTTTGGACTCTATTAGTCGAATTTGCAATGTTTATTTCTTGGAGGTCTTTTTATGGAAGGATATGTTCATTCATTGGAGAGTTTTGGTTCTGTTGACGGACCTGGTGTAAGATACATCATTTTTTTGTCGGGATGTCCGCTTCGATGCAAATTCTGCCACAATCCTGACACTTGGAAAATGCAGTCTGGAAAATTGACTGGTGCAGATGAACTTATAGAAAAGGCATACAGATGCAGGCCTTATTGGGGAAATGCTGGCGGAATAACTGTAAGCGGTGGAGAGCCTTTGATGCAGATTGATTTTCTTATCGAGCTTTTTAAAAAGGCAAAAGAAAAGAACATAAATACATGCATAGATACAAGTGGTGCCCCTTATACGGAAGATGATGCAGAATGGTTTGGAAAATTTCAGGAATTGATGAAATATACGGACATTCTGCTTGTTGACATAAAACACATAGATGAAAAAGAGCATGTTGAGCTTACGGGAAAAAGCGGAAAGAACATAAGGCAGATGTTTGCCTATCTTGACGGCATTAAAAAACCGATTTGGATTCGTCACGTCTTGGTTCCAGGCATTACTGATAATGATGAATATCTTTTGGCGACAAGGGATTTCATACGTACGCTTTCAAACGTAAAAAGGGTTGAAGTGCTTCCATATCATACTCTCGGCCTCATGAAGTACAAGGAGCTTGGTCTTCCAAACCGTCTTGAAGGTGTCGAAAGTCCAAGCAAGGAGCGTATCCTGAATGCAAAAAACATTCTTGAATGTGATAAATACAATGCATGGAAGGAAGAGCTTGACAGCATGGATGCCTCTGACAAAGATACTGAAGTAAAATGCACTGCATGTCATGCTTGTTAGTTAAGTGAACATTTGGAATTGCAAATTTTAGTGATGCCCTAAAAGATGATGTCTTGTTGTTTTAATGCTGCAAAATGAAATAGTCAAGTGACAAGTTGATGGAAAGTTCTGAAATTAAATTTTAGGATTTTCCAGGCATCTTTTGCGATTGCCATTATAATGTGCTGAATGTCGAGTTTTAAATTTTAACGTGATGAATGTGGGCTTCGACTGCAGAAGAGGTGGAAGATATGCTTCGGAATGCATTTGGAGCCTAAAAATTCTGATTTAAATTAAACTGATGTTGAACCTGATTATTTAAGAATATTTTTTTGAGAAATTGCCTTTCTTTTTACATTTTTTGTTTTAAATCGTGAATATATATATGTATGAAGATTTTTATTTTTATATTGTATATGTTTTTTATTTTTGCATTGGATTCCTGCAGTCACGGGATGTCTTTTTTCACTTCAAACGACAGATATAAAGTTGTTTCATGGAATGTACAGACTTTTTTTGACGAGAAAAAGGATGGCGATGAATATTCTGAGTTTCAGTCATCAAATTCCTGGGGAATAGAAGCTTACAAGACACGTGTTTCCAGGCTTGCAGATTCCATAAAGGCTTTGGATGCTGATATTGTTGTCATGATGGAGCTTGAAAATGAAAAGGTCATTCATGACATAATCAATTTTCTGCAGGATGAATGGGATGGAAGCAAGCTTTATTCGTATGCATGTTTTGCAAGGGAAGAAGGTGCCGCCATTGGCTCTGGCGTACTTTCAAGGGTAAAGCTTTCAGACATGAAAGTCCATTCTCTACGTTCTGGAATAAATTCTTCCGATACTCCAAAACTCCGCCCAATCATTGAAGTTTCTGCCGGTGATGACATGAATGAGATTGTTCTTCTTGTAAATCATTGGAAAAGCATGTCTGGTGGAGAAGAGGAGACTGAAATCTGGCGAAATAGGGCAGAGGGAATCCTTTCGTCGGTTTTAAGGCGTCTTTCGGATGAAAACCGTCATGTGCTTTGCGTGGGAGATTTTAACCGGGACATAGAAAAATTTAACATAATTGACGGCAACAGGGTAAGAATGCGTTTTTGGAAAAACGGGGAGCTTTCAGATGAAGGCATTGAGGTTTTTTCTCCATGGATACGGGATGACGGTTCTCTTGTGGAGCCTGGAAGTTATTATTACCAGGATTCGTGGTCTCGAATCGACAACATTTTTTATACAGACAATACAAATGTAGTGTCTTTTTGTCCGAAAACCGATGGAGCCTGGTGTTCTGAAGAAACTCAAGTTCCACTTAAATATTCAATATGGAACGGTCAGGGCTACAGTGACCATCTGCCTCTTTTTTGCATTGTTGAATTTTAGTGTGCCAGTCTTGATCGTTTTGCTTATGGAAACTTCTATGACTTGCAATTTTGGAAGATTCCCTTATTCCATGACAATGAGGCTTCCTGCCTGGTATTTTGGCAAGAATGTCTTGATTCCGCTTGTTTCAAAACTTACCTTGATGACATATTCTCCTTCATCTGATGTGCATGTCTTTACAATTTGACCATATCCGAAGTCATCATGGTAAAGTTCTGTGCCGACGGAATATTTTTTCCTCATCGGGTCAATTTCTTTTTTCTCACCAGTAAAACCGGTTGGTTTTTGACCAAGAACACGTACGCTGTCATTTCCAAGTTCATTTAGGAAAATGCTTGGCATCATCATGCTTGTTCTTCCGAAAAGTCTCCTCATGCCGCAGCTTGTGAAATACAATTCATTCTGTGCTCTCGTGATTCCAACGTAAAAAAGCCGCCTTTCTTCTTCAAGTTCATCTGCCGTCTTGTCTTCTCGCGGAAATATGCCTGTTTCAAGCCCCGTTATTATGACATTCTTGAATTCAAGACCTTTTGTATTGTGAAGCGTTATGAGCGTAACTTTGCCCTTTTCATTCTGTTCTTCATTTTCATCTTCTTTCTGGGCCGTAGTTCTGTCAAGATTTATATGATCGATAAAATCAACAAGACCCTGGAGCGAATATGGGTATGGGACTGCACTGTTTACGAGTTCGTCAAGATTGAGCGTTTTTTGGGTTCCGTCGGTATCATCCTGCTCCTTGTGAAAATCTTCAAGGCCTGTGTCCCTTATGACTGTCTCTATGAACGATGAAAGTGACTGTTCCGTAGTTTTTTTGTTTTCTTCTAGAACTTCCTGTGCAAGATTTTGTGCTTCCGATGTTGTTGGAATATCAGGGAGCATTGAAACAAACGAATGTACGAGATTCTTGAAACTTGTAAAACCTTCGCTTGCCTTTTTTGAAAGCTTTATGTCAAACTTTGTGTCTATGATGCTGCTTCCGTGAGTTTCTTCCAAAATTTTTTTCTGTGTGGCACCACCGATTCCACGGACTGGTTTGTTTATGATTCTTGCAAAACATATTTCGTCGCGTGGATTCAGTATGAAACTAAGCCAACTTAAAATATCCTTAATTTCTTCACGTTCGTAAAATTTGAGCGTTCCGACAACACTGTATGGAATTTTGCTTTGTAAAAACTCCGATTCAAATCCCATTGACTGTGCATTTGTCCTGTAAAGAATTGCCCAGTCGCTGTAAGAGCCGCCTTTTTCAACACTTTGTTCTATGAGGCTTCTTGCAAATTCTGTTTCATCATCCTGTGTTGGAAGGAATACGAGTGCGGGTTTTTTGCCTTTGCCCCTGAAAGATACAAGATTTTTTCCGAGGCGACCTTTGTTGTTTTTTACGACATTTCCAGCACATTTAAGAATTTCATCTGTCGAGCGGTAATTTGTCTCAAGCCTGACAACCTTTGTGTTTTCAAATTCATTTTGAAAATTCAAGATGTTTTGCACTTCTGCGCCACGGAATTTATAGATTGACTGGTCGTCATCACCTACAACGCATACATATGAATCGTTTCCTGCAAGTTCCCTCAAAAGCTTGTATTGTGCGACGTTTGAGTCCTGGTATTCGTCTACCATTATTACCTTGAATCTTCTGTGGATGCTGTTCCTTACGCTTTCATTTTCTTTCAAAATAAGGTACGGAAGAAGAATCAAATCTCCAAAATCAACATTGCCTGTGGAGCGAAGTCTTTCTTCATATTTTGCATATATCTCGGGGAAAAATGGATCGTCTTCTATTTTGTACAACTCTTCGCTTTCCGATGTCATGCAATAATCTTTTGCAAGTGAAATTCTTTGTGCATAATGTTTGCAGTCTTTTTTTGTAAGTGAAGGTACAGCCTTTGAAAGAAGTGATATCATGTCGTCATCATCATAGACCGTAAAATTTGGCGATATGCTGAAATCTGATTCACATGAATAGCTTCTTAAAAACCATGAACCAAAAGAATGAAATGTCCGTATTTGGGAAAATTCTGCACGGCTTTCAAGTTTTACCGCACGTTCTTTCATTTCGTTTGCAGCTTTTTTCGTAAATGTAACTGCAAGAATGCTTGAGGGTGACACTTCAAGTTCAGATATCAAGTATGCTATTTTTGTCGTTATTACGCGAGTCTTTCCGGAACCTGCACCTGCGAGAATTAAAAGTGGACTTCCTGAGTGAATGACTGCTTCTTTTTGTTCATCATTCAATACATTCAAATATTCTGAACTTGTCATAAAGTGATTATATAGGGGAAAATCCAAAAAATCAATTGTTGTGGAAAATATGTGAGAGCCTGCGGACTTTAGGAAATGCAATTTATTCTCATTTTTTTTCTGTTTTTTTTGAAAATTGACACCATGTTTTATTCGAGTCGATTTTTGCCTGCGTTGGCATAAATTGGCATGAAAATTAAGTGAGGTATGACAATGGCATTTTCAGTAATTAGGGTGATATTCAAACTGTTGGATTAAATACAGATTATATTGTGTTTATAAATAAATCTCATGATGCAAACTATTCCAATGTTGATATTACTTTCAATGACGGCAGTCATGCATATCTGTGTTTTGAAGTTCCTGTTCCGAGGGATTTTTTTTATGATGAATTTTTGGCAGATTTGAGTTCAGGCAACATTAAGGCAAACTATACCGCTGGAGGAATGGTTAATTACATGCCGCCTGCAAGTCTTGTTTCTGTCAGAGGTGCAACATCAAATTCTGGAGCTGTAGCGGTCTGTGGTATAGGCACAGAAGCTCTCAGAATCACAAACGCAAGATATGAAAACGGTACAGGTGAGAATTTCCGCGTTACCAATGTATAGAAAACATTTGATGGGAATCTGATTCTTTATGATAAATGCATGTGAAGTCATAAACGGCAAGCTTTCAGACTGTACGGAAAAAGACTTCCATGTTTCCCTTAACTAAGTATTATGTGTTGGACAGCATTAAAAAAATGCGTGCAATATGATTTTATGAATGCCAGCGGATTTTGTCTGCCGGCATTTTTTTTTTCATGATTTTCATGCACAGGCAAGAATTGCTCCGAGTATGATGAGGTCTTTTGAAAAGTCATACAGCCAGTTGAGCGTTGATGATATTGTAGAAAAAGAAGACCGTGCTCCGAGTATGTCTGTGACGACAACTGCAAGAATCCATGCAACAAGGATTATTATCATCAATATCCTTCCGAAAACTCCGAATCTGTCACCGGCGAAAAGTTTTATGATGAGGAATATTCCTGCAATGATTTCTATTATTCCGAATGCTATGGCGATTATTCCGCTGATGTTCGGGTTGAAAAAATCCTTTACTGCACTTGAGGCGAAGTCGTTTCCTCCCTGAAGTGTCCAGATTCCTCCAACTGTAAGCATTATGCCTACTGCGAGCTGAAGTATGATTCCATAAAAGCTTTTTGTTCTTTCTGAAGCCATTTTGATTTCCTCCAATCAGATTTGCAAGACTTGAAAATCATGTCTGCAAGTCAAGCGTTTTTTTGATGTTGAAATTTGAAACTTAAAAATCAACATTACAAATCATTTCATTTCGGAAAAGTCGTGTAGAGGTTTCCGATGTGTTTTTACCTGGATTCGCTGTTTCTCTTTATCATTATTATGAATGATGCCATGAAAAAAAGCGAAGGTATTATTGTAAAAAGAAGCGATGTGACTGACAGGTTTTTATATGATATTTTTTCTCCTATCACAACGCCCAAAAATTTCAGAAGGTCATATACGATTCCTGCATAAGTAATCACGATTCCCGCTATCATGCACATCCATGCAGAGTCTCCTGTTCGGCTCCATGCAAGTATTGCAAGAAAGGCTATGAATCCGCCCAAAATTAGTTTTATTATGTAATAAATGATTTCTGTATCAGGCATTTTCCACCTCAAATGGATTGTTCTTGAGAACTGCAAAAACTCCTTTTTCAACACCAAACGGAATTATGCTTGGGTTTTCATATGAAGGATTTATCACGATTCCAAGATTCAGACAATGTTCTGCAAAATCATCATATTTTTTTTCGGGAATTTTTGGAAAAAGATAAGGACCTTTTCTAGTCCAGTATTTGCCCAATATGTTGTCATATATGAACCAGTGTTTTTCTTCGCGTTCCTGCATTGCCTGTATCAGGTTGTATATGGCTCTCGAGAATGCCGATTCAAGAAAAGACGGAATTCTTGCCGACTGTATGTCAAGGTTTTCTTTGACGCATTCTTTTTTTATTGCGAGGATGATGTAATTTTCCGGGAATGCAACTGGAGGTTCCAGAATGACTGCATCAGAAGACTGGAAATCGATTGTTTCCCAATGCCAGGGTCTGTAGTATGTGCTTTCTTTTCCAAATGTTTTTTTGGAAGTTTCCAGAGCCTTTTCCATGTCCGTAAAGATGAAAAGCTTTCTCTGGCTGTTCAAAAGCTCACTGACTGCTTTTTCAAGCCTGTAGGAGAAATCTGTTCGAAAGCTGCCCGTAGCACCTCTGTTTAATGCGTTTTTAAGCATTGTGTATGCAGATGAGCCGCCATATCCAAGAATTGCACGTCCGTTTTCCTGGTACATGTCTGTAAGGCGGACACCTTTTGCCGTATATAGGAATGAACCTCTTGCTCGTTTTATGGTTCCGTATTTTTCGTATATTTTATTGGAAAGATTTTCTATTTTGTCCATTATTACAGTATAGCAGAAAATCATTGATTGTGCGATACTTTAAGCATGCAGTATAAGCTTAAATTTATCGATATCCTTTTCATTGTGGCTTTTGCAATTATCGTTTTTTTGTCCTTTTTTTATCTTTTGGGAGGAAAAAGCATTAATGCAGACACTCTTGTCGTGAAAACACCTGTACAAAAGTATGCGTATTCTCTTTCCAAGGATGCCGACCTTTCTTTTGAAGGCACCATAGGAATTACAAAAGTCAGAATTGAACATGGGGAGGCTTATGTTTATGAATCTGCTTGCAAAAACAAGCTTTGCATTTCGTGCGGTAAGCTTCGCCGTGTAAATGATTATGCGGCATGCCTTCCGAATGGCATAATACTTTACGTTGAGGGAGAAAAGAAAAAAGATGAGCTTGATGCTGTCGTGCAATAGAAAACTCAAGTCAATCTTAAATGCATTAAAATCGTTTTCTTAAAAATCTTAAAACTATTTTCGCCAAAAATCCTTTGAGAAGAATACGAAAACTGAAAAAATTTCAAGCCTGCCTGCAATCATTATGATGCTGTACCACCATTTTACGGAAACAGGAAGCCATGATGCGTTGAAAGAAGGCCCAAGCCTGTTGAATCCAGGTCCTACGTTTCCAATCATTGATATTGCTCCTGAAAAGGATGTGAACAAGTCTATGCCTGAAAGACATGCAAAAAATGTTGTTGCGAAAACAAGCAGAAAATACAAAAAGAAGAATGCTGAGACTGTGTATACGAAATCTTTTCTGCCGGGTTTTCCGTTTAGTCTGATTGAAAAAATTCCATGAGGATGTAAAAGTTTCTTGATTTCATTCTTTGCCTGTTTTAAAAGAATGACCCACCTTATGACTTTTACGCCTCCTGATGTGGAACCGGCACAGCCTCCAATGAAGAAAAGTGCAAGGATTATGGCCTGTGACGCATCTTTCCATGAAGTGTAGTCCGCTGTGGAAAATCCTGTGGTTGTGATTACGCTTGCAACCTGGAAAAAAGCAATTCTCAAAGCCTGCAAAAAGCTTTTGGATTCTGGGAATTGCAGGAAAGCTATGATTAATGTTGATGAAAGGACAATTGCCGCGTAGTGTTTGAGTTCCGTGTTCGACTTTATCTGATTTATGTCCTTTATAATCAGGTAATAGTACATGGAAAAACTTATTCCTGAAAGAAACATGAAAACTGCGCAAATCATGTCGATTGAAAACGAGTCGTACCATCCAATGCTTGCATTTTTTGTTGAAAAACCGCCTGTTCCGAGCGTTGAGAGCGAGTGGCACAATGCGTCAAACAAATCCATGCCGGAAATTTTAAGAAGAATTGTCTGCAATATTGTCATGGCAAGATATATGAACCATAAGATTTTTGCCGTTGTTGTGATTCTTGCCGTAAGTTTTCCTTTTTCGGGGCCTGTTGTTTCTGCCTTTATGAGCTGAAATCCTCCGA
The DNA here is from genome assembly GCA_045627025.1 of Treponema sp. Taxonomy (GTDB): domain Bacteria; phylum Spirochaetota; class Spirochaetia; order Treponematales; family Treponemataceae; genus Treponema_D. The sequence continues at coordinate 25,880 of JAZQMW010000041.1, forward strand.
CTCCAAGAAGTGGAAGAAGTGCAACCGTAAGGGCAATGATGCCCATTCCTCCAATCCAGTGCATGAGGCATCGCCATAGATTTATGCTTTTGGGAAGCGATTCGACGTCATTGAATATGGAAATTCCTGTCGTCGTAAATCCTGAAGCGCTTTCAAAAAAAGCATCCGTAAAAGATGATGTCACCTTGCCGAATATGAAAGGAAGCGAGCCTGTTATGCACATCATGATCCATGCAAGAAATACTGTCGCAAAACTGCCCCGTATGCTTAATGAAGATTTTTTTCGTTTCCCCATGATTAGGAAAAACGCGCACAATATCCATCCTGCAATGCATGGAACCAAAAAAGGAAGCATCTGTTCATTTTCATTGTAATAGACTGCAGCACCAAATGGAAGCAGACAGAATGTTCCGACAATTGCGACTATAAAAAAAAGGATTCTTGCTACGGTAAATGTCATTTGCTGAATTTTTCCATTATCTTCTTGTCACCTGATTTTTCAATCAGCACGATGTGGTCTCCTGCGGAAAGCACTGTATTGCCTTGCGGAAGTTCAAAACCGCGGGATGTTGGTTTTTTTACAAGAAGGATAAGGTATTCTCCCGGTTTGGAAATGTCTTTAAGCTGTTTTCCCACAACTTTGCTTGTCTGGGCAATGTCGCATTCCACGATTTCAAATTCTCCGTTTGACACTGTGTGTATTCCCTGAACCCTTTTTCCGTGCAGATGGCTCAAAATGGAATCTATTACTGTGTCTCTGAGCGGAATCGGCACGTCAATGCCAAGTTTCCTTGCAATGACACAATACTCTGACTGCGCCACAAGAGCTATTGTTTTTTCAACTCCAAGGGATTCAAGATATGCGCTTATGACAAGGTTCAGCTCATGATTGTGGGTTGCACATATGATGAGGTTGTATTTGTTTATGCCTTCTTCATTTATGAAAGAGCTGTCTGTTGCGTCAGCATTGAGCACTTTTGCTTCTGCAAATTTCTGTTCCGCAGCCTTGCAGAGTTTTTTGTCCGTGTCGATTATCGTTATGGTCTGGTTTTTTATCTTTGCTCCAAAGATTTTTTTCATCAGTGATGTTTTTTCTATCTTTATGATTCTTTCAGCGACAAGAGTTCCTATTTTTCCGATTCCTACAAGTCCGACTTTTTTTATGGCGTCATTTTTTGTACCGCAAAGTTCCATTACGGATGCAATGTTTTCCCTGAGCGTAAGAAATCCAATCCTGTCACCAGCATTCAATATTGTGTTTCCGCTTGGAAGACTGGATGTCATTGCGTCATTGTCAGAGTTTTTTGTTTCCCGGAATGCAAAAATTATTTTCTTGTCCGTAACAGTCCTTATGTCTTTTAGCGCAAGTCCGTCAAGTTTGCTTCCTTTTTCAATCTGAAGTGCGGCAAGTTCAAAATCATCATTGCTTCCGAAAGAAAGAATGTCGCTTATGGCACCATGATTCACTGCATTTACAATTGCATTTGCAGCCTCGACATCTGGATGCACCATATAGTCAATTCCGTACAAAGGCCGCTTTTTGTTTGAAAATGCCTCTGCATGCTTGAGTGTTGCATTGCTTGTATTCGTGTAGTAGGAGTAGTTCCTTACGCGTGCAATTTTAAGTATGTCAGGATATACGGAATCTACAAGAGAGCATGTTATCATGTTTATTTCGTCACTTGATGTAACAGCCACAAGTGCATCTATTTTGGAAAGACCTGCATCTTCAAGGTTTTGAAGGTTGTTTCCGTCTGCCAAAACTACATTTCCGTCAATTCTGCAGCTTATGTGCTCTATTATTTCAGGATCATTGTCTATGAGTGTTACTTTGTTTTGCTGTTCGTCAAGTCTTTTCGCAAGCTCCACGCCTGTGAAGCCTGCACCGATAATCATGATATTCATCTTTAAAATTATAATTTACAGAATGCTTTTTTTCAAGGTTAATTTAATTGTTGAAACAATCTGTTTGCATGTATTTGTCTTGAAATCATTTTTTTTGACATGATGCATTTTCAGCGTCTGTTTCCAATTTGGAATTACTGAAAATGCATATGGAAACCTCTAAAATTTTGAGGTTTTTAGAGATGCTCATATTGGTGCATGGTCGGTTTATCTTATCTGACCGTTGCCGTCAATAAGATATTTTGTTGTCGTAAGGGCAGAAGCTCCCATTGGACCTCTTGCATGCAGTTTTTGCGTGCTGATTCCAAGTTCTGCTCCAAAACCGAATTCTCCGCCATCTGTAAATCGTGTCGATGCGTTGACATATACGCACGAGGCATCAATTTCCTGCTGGAAGCGAATGGCATTTTTCCTTGACTCCGTGATTATGCATTCACTGTGCTTTGTGTTGTGCTCATTTATGTATTCAATGGCATCGTCAATTGTATCTACTGTTTTCACGGCAGCAATGTAATCAAGGAATTCGAATCCGAAATCGTCATCTGTTGCATGTTTCAGCTTGTCTTTATTAAGTGCGGAACAATTTTCGAGAATGGAAAATGATTTTTCATCCGCATGAAGCTCTACTTTGTTTTTGAATGTTTCTGCAAGAAGAGGAAGAAATTTTTCTGCGACATTTTTGTGCACAACAAAGCATTCAAGGGCATTGCAAACGCCTGTTCTCTGTGTTTTGCCGTTAAGTGCGATTTTTGCGGCCATTTCTGCATCAGCATGTTCATCTACGTACATGTGGCAGACGCCTGCACCGGTTTCTATTACTGGAATTTTTGAATTTGAAACCACATGCTTTATGAATTTTCCAGACCCTCTTGGAAGCACAATGTCAATTTTTCCGACTGCATTCAGTATCTCATCAACCTCTTCATGAGAACCTTCCTCACAATGATAGATTGAATCTGGAACGCCATTTTCGCCTGCATCAACAAGACCTTCACGTATTGCGTTTGAAATCGCAATGTTTGAATTGAGTGCACTTGACGAGCCTCTCAAAAGAATTGAATTGCCGCTTTTATATGCAAGTGCAAATGCGTCAACCGTAACATTCGGCCTGTTTTCGTATATGATGGCTACAACTCCGAGAGGAACCCTTACCTGCTTTATCATCATGCCGTTTGGCGTCGACCATCCTTTTTCAACATGTCCCACAGGATCTTGCTGCTGGATTACCAAATTGATTCCGTCAACTATGGACTGAAATTTTTTTTCATCAAGAGAAAGCCTGTCTATCATGGATTCTTTCATCCCGTCTATATGGGCTTTTTCAACATCGGCATCGTTTGCCTTTAATATTTTATCCTTGTTTTTTATAAGCGATTTTGCAACACAGCTTAAAGCCATGTTTTTTTGCTTTTCGTTATGGCATGCGAGAATTGCCGAAGCTTTTCTGAGCCTTGATGTCGCTGCATTCAAATCCATATTGTGCCTCTTTTAAGGAGTTTCTTGTTTTTTTTAGAACATCCATCCCTTTTTTTTATTTTCCTAGTAATTTGCAAGAAAATACATGCCTAGAAGCAATGTAATCCTGCATTTGTCCTTGGACCAGTTTACGTCTCTAGGCAGACTGCTTATATACCACCAGAAAATGCCGAATTCCGGATCAATTCTTAATGCATATTCCAAAAAATCTTCAGCCTTTGCCTGATTTCCAAACATAAGGTATACAACATCATCAAGAATGCTGAAAAAAGCCGCATATGTCTGCTGATAATTTCCGCTGTTTACCTGCCTGCAGAATTCGCCAAGCTGATAGCATACCTGTTCCTTCAATGCCTCATCTGACTTTTCAACCCATGTTTTCTGAATGAGAAGTACAAGATTTTTATTGAAACTTAAAATAAGCTTACCCTCTTGCTCCCTGGTATCAGAAATCCTTTGGAATTCATCACTTGGATTAAAAATCTCGGAAAGTTGCAATACTGCTTTTTCTGCATCTGCATCTGCTGTTGATTCTAGCAGTGAATTCAACGCATATACTGATTTGTCCTCTACAAATTCATTAATTAAATCTTCTACCATGTGCATATTCTAAATTTTTGTCAAAATAAATTCAATATGGATTGGAAATTAAATTTTTTTAGGAAAATTCAAAAATTTGCAGCTTTTAGTGATGACTTTCATTAAAATGACATGCCGAGTGCGAATGTACTGTTGAAAAAGTTTTCAGTTGCATTGTATGTGACACCCATAGCCATTGCTGGAAGTGCCAGTTTTGAAAGGTAGATTTTCAATCCTGCCCCTGCGCCATGATTTTTTATGATTTTTCCGTAGTAGTCTTCTATGCCTGCATATTGATAGTTTCCGTAAACAGATACGAGCGCATATTTTGCCTTCAAGACTGCGCATTCAAGCCCTGCTTTTCCGCCATACATGAATCTTGAGATAAAATTCTTTGACATGAGGCTTACTTTTGCATTTTCGTCGCTGTTGTATGATGTAAAATGATCGTCTTCCGAATCGTAAAATCCCAAGTCTTCCGTGAGCCTTAATGAATCAATGAAAAAAGGAATCTGTAATGAAACTGAAATTGATGTTTCAGGTTTTTGGGATTTGTGGTTTACCGTGCATTTTATGCTGCATGAATTTGTGGACATGAAAATTCCGTTCCAGTCTGATGATGAAAACTTTATGTCTCCGCCATAGAAAATGCTTTTCTTGGATTCAAGATTTCCCTTGAAAAATGTTTCCGCCTTTCCGTCACTGTCAAGCTCACATTTACCGATTCCAAAAACTGGAGAAAGTTCAATTACGTCGAAGAGTTTTTCCGTGATTGAAAAAGAGCATGAGAATGCATTCATGTCTACTTCTGCAAGTGTGTCGTCATATATGTCCGCTATTTCTTTTTCCTGTCTTGAATATCCTGCAAATATGGAAAATCCAGGCCTTAATCCGCGTGGTGGCTGCTGGAATGCGGTCATTGCCATTATTAAGCCTTTTGAGTAGATTGCACCTAGCATGAGCATATCCCTCAAGCCAAGAAAGTTTGAATCAATGACGAAAGCGCCTGCCGTTGTTTTTCCGTTGGTGGATGCTACGAGCGGAAGTGGAATGAGTGAAATTTTTTCTTTTACATTGAAATTGATGACCGTTCCGTCTTCCGTTTCTGATTTTTCAACTTCAACCTTTTCAAAAACGCCCTGCGACTGCATTACGGTTTCTATTTCATGCATGGTTTTTTCATCAGCTTCCTTTCCGATGAATTTCTTGAGGTCATGCTGGATGATGAATTCCTGAGTTTTCTTTAATCCGTCTATCTTAAATTCCGTTATCACATTTGATGCATTTTCTGCAAACAAAGGCATGGAGATTAGTAAAAATAAAATGCATGTGAATCTTATGTTTGTTTTCAAGTTTGTCCGTAAATGTTTCTCGAATATCATGATAAGCGTGCTTTTATCCTATCATGCCGTTTTAAAAGAAAAAAAATTCTTCTTTTCTTGCTTTTTTCAGTGTCTATTTTGTCATTTGGCGCCGTAAGTTTCAAGTAGTGTCTGGACAGCTGATATTCCATAAAGAGAGGCCGTTTCGCATCTCAATATGTTTGTATTGAAATGAACGGGAATGAAGCCCGATTCAAAAAGAGAGTCTACTTCTGAAGGAGAAATGCCCCCTTCTGCCCCGACTGCAATGGCAACAGCATCTATGTTTTGGGCATTTTCAAGGATTTCATGAAGCTTTTTTGTGTTTTTTGTCTGCTCATAAAGCGTGATGGCCCTTGTCTCATTGTATTTCGCCTTTTCGCTTTCCCAAAACGACTTTGCCTCGTTGATTGACGAACACTTTAATACTTCCGTGTCCACAGGAGAACCGCTTTGTTCCCTTGCCTCAATGATTATCTTGTCCCATCTGGAGCCTGCTGAGAGCACCTGTTTCCTTGCAGATTCAACAAATCCTTTTTGGCAAAATTCGCCTGAAACCGGCATGATTTTTTCAACGCCGCATTCCGTTGCCTGCCTGACAATAAGCTCCATTTTGGAAGGTTTTGCAATAAACTGGAAAAGGTATATTTTTGCATGAACGCTTTCCTTTATGGGGGCTGCCTTGTTTACGGAATCTTTTATTTCACCTGCTGCCTGCATTGTCATTTTTCTGGAAGACGAATCAATGCAGGTGACAGTCATGCCTTGAAGCGAATTGTCTGGAAGCCTGGCATAAACCATGTCTCCGACTTTAAGCCTTAAAACGTTTGTGAGGTAATGGTATTTTGCTCCGTCATCCACCACAATCGTTCCGTCAGCTGAAAGAGGCCTGTCTGTTACAAACTGGCGCATTATTTCTTTTCCCCAAGAGCTTCTTCCAAAAGCTGTTCTTCCTTGAGTGTCTTTGTTGTTTTCATGAGTGCCTGAAAGTCATTTTTCCTGATGACGTCAAGTGCTGCGTTTAGCTGAATGTCAAAGTCCAAATCGTAAAGCCTTGAAGAATGCATCCTGTCAATTTCATTCCTTACAAGTTTCCTCAAGATGCGTTCCTCTATGTTGTAAGATTTTTTCAGCTTGTATGCATATGATGCAATCTGTGATTCGTTAAGTTCTGGATTTGATTCTACATATTTTACGATTTCTTCCGACTTTTCAAGCCTGTCAAGAGCCTTTACCTCATCTTCCGTAAGCTCCGGGAACAAAACTTCAAGATCCGGCTTTATGCCAACCTTGTCTATGTTGACGTCACTTGGAGTATAGTATCTTGCAATCGTAATCTTGAAACCGTCTTTGTCCAAAAGTTCGCTTGGAATCTGGACGCTGCCTTTGCCGTATGTTTTCTGTCCCACAAGATATGCTGTTTTGGAATCTTTGAGCGCACCGCTTAAAATTTCGCTTGCACTTGCACTTGCACCGTTTATGAGAACCACAACAGGCATGTTTCTCACGACAGTTTTTGTCTTTGTCGCATGATATACTGAGTTTTCGTATGCTATGCGGCTTTTTGTGGAAACTATGAGACCGTTGTCAATGAATTTGTCCGCTATGTCGACTGCCGCAGTAAGAAGACCGCCGCCATTGTTTCGCAAGTCTATTATGATGCCGCGGTAAAAATCCTTCTTGAAAAAATCCAATGCTTCCTGGACTCGTTCTGCTGTCTTTGTGGAAAATTCAGAAATCTTGATGTAGCCTATGGAATCAATCATTCCGTATTTAACCGTAGGGTTTTCAATCTTTGCCCTTACAAGAGTGCGTTCAAACTCTATTGTCTTTCGCCTTCTTATGGTTACCGTAACGCTTTCGCCGATTGTGCCCCTGAGCATGTTGAGCACTTCATCCATTGTGATTGTGGACGTATCCACACCGTCAATCTTTATGATTTCGTCACCTGAAAGAATGCCTGCCTTGGCTCCCGGCGTATTGTCAAGAGGCTCTGCAACCTTTACGTATGCAGGGTTTTCTTCCGTAGACACCGGGTTTTTCGTGATTGTGAGGCCGACTCCACCAAAACTTCCGACAGTAGTGTCCGTAAGGCTTCTCCATTCAGATTTATCCATGTATACGGAATAAGGATCGTCGAGAGATTCGAACATTCCCCTTATGGCACCTTCATACAGCTTGTGCGGGTCAACATCATCTACATAATTTTGCTTGATTATATAGTAGAGCTTGTTTATCATTTCAAGATATTGTCTGTCTTTTAAGATTTTATCATCTGCTGATTGGGTTTCTGACTGGGCAAAACACTGAGATGCTAGAACTGACATGCCGATGAATGTCAGCACGATGGCTAAATACTTTCTTATACGCTTCATATCACTCTATTTTAATTCGTTTTTATCCTGTATGCAAGTAAAGTTTGGGCTTAATTTATAATGGAACCTCTAAAATTTGTAATTTTTAAAGACAACTTAAAAAAAATAAGAATGTGGATGCTAAAAAAATCAAAACTTGAGTTTTTAAGGCAAAATCATTTTGGACGCATGAAAAAAATTGGTACAAAAAATAAAAATTGTAATTTTACCCATAAAGTGAGCTTTGTATTCTAGAACCTGTCTTTGAGCGAGCGGTATATGTTTGTGATTCCGCTTATGAATCCTATGAAACATAGTATTTTCAATGGAAGGAAAAAGAATCCCGTGAAAAGTGACATGCCTATGAACCAGCCTGCGGTCTGTATTATGTAGCGAAGCGTATTTGGCTTGTGATGCTCCGTGTGGAAATTCGTATATGTGTATGACTGCCTGTAGTCGCCATTGTATGCGTTCCTGAAAAATTCTTCAAAAGGATCGTATCCTGCATTTTGGTATGACGAACCGTTACCCTGATATTGGCTCTGGTACTGGTCTTGATATTGTGATGAACCAAACATGTCGTATTGCTTTCTTTTTTCTGCATCACCGAGAATCGTATATGCTTCGTTTACCTTCTTAAAGTTTTCAACTGCAGAGGGGTCATTTGGATTTCTGTCCGGATGATATTTGAAGGCAAGTTTTCTGTATGCTTTCTTAATTTCGTCTTGAGAAGCATTTTTTGCAACACCCAGCACTGAATATAAATCGTCATTCATCACATCAATAAGGATACTAAAATATGATGAAATTATCAAGGGAACTTTTTTTATTAAAAAATAAAAATAAGATTAAAAAGAACTTAAAGTAAATAAAAATAATTGTCCGTGAGATGTTTTTTTTATTTTATGGGCGAAAAACATGTCCCAAACCTGCCTTCCGTGTTCCCCTACGGTCAGTCCTTCGCTGCGCTTCGGACGGCTTACGCCCACTCCACGCAGGCGCAGGCATTGTTTCCAAATTTACAGACCAATCTTTATTCCCGTAAAAATTGTTGCTCCCGGAAACTTAAAGCTTTTTAAAAAATCAGGACTGCTTGATGCTATTGAAAAATCGAATTCCATGAGGTATGAATTTATGATGAATCCTATCTGCTCAGAATAAATGTCGTTTTGGCAGTTTGAGCAAAAACTTAGCGTCATTAAGTTAAAAAGACTGAAGTCGGTTTCAATTGAATATTCAAAACTTGCTTCTGCATATTCGCTGAAAGGTGAGTGGACTGCAAGCGCAATTTCAGGCCTTACCGTGAACCATTCTCCAAGCGGCCTCCATGCACCTTCGATTCCAAGCTTGAAAGGCCTGTGAAGGTATATCGTATCTTCTCCGTATGTCTTTTCCTTTTTTTCGTAATCCCAGCTGTAGTTTTCTTCTCCGTCTTTTCTTTTTCCAAGAATGTTGTTTATCTTGCCGGTTGCCTTGAATCCTGCTTCCGTGTAGTAGTCAAGTTTTCCCGGAACTATCGGGATGTGCGTGAAAATTTCTGTGTCAAGATTAGGAAGAAATCGGTTTTCAAGACCAAGCTCAAGAGAAAATCCTGCACCGCTCATGAGTTTTCCAAAGTCTGTAAGAGTGTCCTTTTCAAATAAATCCTCTCCTGGGCTTGACGAGTATATTCTTGCATTTGCCTCTGCGTCAAACTGAAGTCCCTCGCTTGTTTCCCTGTATGTGCCTTTTCCCTTTACTTCTGGACAGTAGATTATCGGTGCAAAAATTGTTGGCCGTGCCCTTAGACCGAACCCGTATATGAATGTCTGTACTTGAAATCCCGCCGTCATGTAAGCTTCTGCCGTACAAGATGCCGTCATTGTGTATGTTCCGCCGTCAAAACCCGAAATGAAGTCGAAGAAGTCTTTATCTATCGTCACCGTGCCAAATCCTTCAAATCCGCTGAATAGCTCTATGCGGCATGTTCTCTCGAAGTTTAGCCTGAGTCCTGTGGAAAGCTTTTCATTCATGTTTATCTTGAATCCGTCGTCACTCATGCTGCTTGAAATTTCTGCAAGGTCAAACACAAGTTTTTCCTGCATTATGTCCCCAAGTCCCCAATAGTTGTTTGAAAATCCTGTCGTGTTTTCAAGAAAGAATTCAAAAGTCCTTATAGGCCTTCTCAGTTCAGCCGAAGCTCCGGTCATCATTAATGCGAGAATGATGTATTTTGAGAATCTGATTATTTTTGATGCTAGTCGTTTTTGTTCCAAGCTTCATACTCTCCGTCTGTCTGTATCTTGATTCTTACGCTTGTCTTCATGTTTCTTGGAATTGCAAAAATTCCTTCTCCTATGCTGAAAATTATGTCCGGCTTGAATGGATAGTGATTCATGACGTTTTTTGCATCATCTGACATGAGGCTAAGTGTCTGCTTTCCGTTTTTTAGCGCTATGGATTTTTGTATCTTTACGTTGTCTGGCCATTTTTCGTAAAGTTCTACCGTAGGTGTGGCTGTATTTCCTTCAAGTCCTGTTGTGTCAAAAGAAAAATCAATGCTTTTTATGCAGTCTGCAAGTTTGATTTCGTCTTCAAAGTCCTCCGCACTGTCCCTGTCAAAAAAATCATCTTTTTTGCTGTCGTCATCGTTTATGATGTCCGTGATGTTTAATCGTATTTCAGTTCCTTTCTTTATTTCAAATTCAAAAGGAATTACGATTGCCGCATGAAGAGATATGCTTGTGGCTTTTTCTTTTGTGAACGCATCGATGTCGTCTTTTGTGATTGTTATTTTTCCTCCGCCAAGCTTTATGGCGTATTCTATTTCGAGATTTTCAGGTCTGTCATTTATTATTGAAGTAAAGCTTTCGTTTACCGCCGAGGCTTTTTGCTTAAGCTCATCATGGGTAAGTTTTATTACATTGCCGTTTTCTGAAAGAGACTTGAAATCTACGGGGTTTTTGAAAGCGAAAATATCTTCTGAAGATGCTGTGCCGATAATCGGTTTTGCATATTCTTGCTTGTTTATCTTGTATTTGCAAAGCACTTTTCCCTTCATTGAGATTCCTGAGAGTGGGTCATGGTTTTGTGCACTTGGTTTTGATATGAAAATGTACGTTTTTACGCTGTTTTCTGGAAGCAGCAGCTTGTCAATTTCACTGCTTATTTCTTTCTTTTCATTGCAGATGTCCGAAAAAATTTCTGAAATGTTGATGCCTGTTTCCATTTTGCCGGTTATTTCTGCATTTGTTGCATTCAATTCTGTTTTTACCATGTCAAATCCAATCTCAAATGATGCGTTGAAATCGTATTCCCTGTCAAATTCGAGCCTTGAAAATTTTACTTGCCCTGGATTTTGAGCGTCATCGCCTTCCAGTGCTATGGAAATTGAAAAATCCATCTTTGATTTTGACGCAAAATCTATTTTTGTTTCCTGTTCCATGAGTTTTTCAAAAATCTGGGGACTTTTGTCTGAAAGCTTTGCTGTTATTGTTTTCTGTGGAATTCCGAAGAAATTTGATGATGTTTTCATTTTTATGATGAAGTTGGAATTTTCGAGATTTGTGGTGAATGAACCTTTGAGAAAAAGATTGTTGATCCATATTGCTGACAGGTAGCTTGACGTAGAGGAGTCAATGTCTTCTGAAAATGCATAAGAAAGGTCTCCTGCACCAACCAGAGAATTTATGTCCACGACGACATCTTTTAGCGATTCAAGCGAAAATTTTCCTCCCATTGATGCCGTGTTTGAATTGCCGTCAAAGGTGAGTGTGGCGTTTTTGAATGAAAAGCCCATCTTGATGTTTATGTCTATGTCGCCTTTTTTTATTTTTTTTCCTGCAAGATTAAGGCGTTTGCAGATTGCATATTTTCCGTCTCCCGAGTCATCCTTCAGTTCTGAATTTGAAGCCTTGAGACCTCCTGAAACCGAAAATTCTGTCTTTATGCTGAATCCAGACCATCCGTCAGGCAAGGTTGCGTTGAATGAGATTTCGCCTTTTTCTATGGTGGCTTCTACAAGAAAAGATGCAATGTCTGAAGTCTTGATTTTTTTATTCTGTTCAAGGGTCATTGAATTTGCATTTTTTGCGTCAAGGTCGTTTTCCGTTATGGAAAGGCCTTCTATTTTTTTCAGCTTGAATTTTTTTGCATTGGCGGATGTTTTGTATTTGTGGGTTTTTCCAAGGGTTCCTCCGCCGTATTCTCCGTTCAGCACAAGTACGATTGATGATTTGAGTTTTTTCCCCGCAAGGTCAAAAGTGATTTTTCCTCCAGATGTGATGTCTGATGCCCCTGATGATGATATCGTGTTTCCTTTTTCATCCTGCAGAAATGCGTCCGTGATTTCGAATTTGTAGCCGGAGCCGAAATTTGAATCTTCCGGTGAAAGTGTCAGCTCAAGTTTGCCTTCCGTGAATTCTGCCGATGTGAAAGACGGTGAACTTATTTTTATGGGGATTTTGTTTGTGTTTTTTCCGTTTGCCGAGTCGATTTTTATGTATGTTCCATCCCCCAGTTCGCTTACCGTTATCGGAGATGCCTCAAGATTGAAATTGTCTTGAATTGCTTTCGAAATGTTTCCAAAATCAAGGGAACTGCTTATGTCCATGTCATTCAGTTTCGGTATCTTGATTTTTTTTGACATTCCCTGTGAAAGTTTTGTGTCGAAATCTATGTTTTTTAGGTACTCGTTGAAATCAAGCGGTATTGACGCAAGGTTGTAGTTGAAAAGGTATGTCATTGCTTTACTGTTTCCCGGGTTGTAATCGTATACGCTGAGTCCTGAATTGTTGCTTTCTCCGTCGGGTTTTACTGCATCAAGTATGGTGTCTGTTGAAAAATAGTCGTTCATTATGAAGGTTCCGACTTTTATGTCGTATGCACGGTTGTTTTTTATGGAAATGCTTTCTGGAATTTCCAAGTCCGTTATGTTGTCGCATGAAATGAGTAATGCCAATATGAGCGATAGGAAAATAAATATTGTCTTTTTCATGCAAAACCTTCTTTTTAGGCAGTCTACCGTTCGTTTTTTTTGTCAAGGCATGCAATTTTATTTGGTTCTTGAAAATTTGCTTTTGTATTTTTACGGTTATGCCTTGGCCCTCGTATTGATTATAATGAGTTTTATGTAAAAATAAAAGGACTGAACCCCATTTGCAGAAATTCAGTCCGTTGTTTATAAGGAAAATTCTAAAAATTGCAATTTTCAGAGTCTTATTTTTCCCTTATGATGTCGTCATCCATGTAGTATGTTTTTATTGGCGGAAATCCGTTGAATTCCACGCTTGCATAAGTGGATGTGTATGCTCCTGTCGTAAGCCAGTACAGCTTGTCTCCAATCTTCAAGTCTGTAGGAAGCTTGTATTTTTCATTTTCGTACATGATGTCCATGCTGTCGCAAGTAGGACCTGCAAGAATTACCGCACCTTCCTTGCCGCCGTCTTTGTCCGTAATGATTGGGTATTTTATTGATTCGTCAAGAGTTTCTATGAGGCCGTTGAATTTGCCGGCATCAAGATATACCCATCTGCTCAAAGCCGTGTTGTTTTTTCTGGAAATCAGGACTACTTCGCTTGTAAGTATTCCGCTGTCTCCTACAAGAGATCTTCCAGGCTCAAGTACAATCATCGGTACCTCATCGCCAAAATCGTCCTGAAGGTATCTTGTTATTTCTGATGCATATGTGGAAAGTTCATTTGTCGGAGAGATGTAGTGTGCGGGAAAACCTCCGCCCATGTTTATCATCGTGAGTCGGATTTCTTCTTCCTCTTCAAGGCTTTCAAAAAGATATTTTGCTTTTGCAATTGCGTCATTCCACTGTCCGATGTCTCTTTGCTGGCTTCCGACATGGAAACTTATTCCGTATGGAGTAAGGCCGAGGTCTCTTGCAAGTACGAGAAGATCATATGCCATGTCCGGATGGCAGCCGAATTTTCTTGAAAGCGGCCAGTCTGCGCTCGGGGAGCTTTCTACAAGAATTCGTACATAGACTCTGGAACCTGGGGCATATTTTGCAAGATTCTTGAGATCTTCTTTTGAATCTGTGGCAAACATCCTGACACCTTTGTCATAAAAATATTTGATGTCCTGTGCTTTTTTTATTGTGTTGCCGTAAGATATTCTGTCTGGTGAGATATTGAGGCTTAATACCCTGTCAAGCTCATATCTTGATGCAATGTCAAAATTTGATCCGAGTGAATCCAGAAGCTTGAGTACCGGGATACCAGGATTTGACTTTACCGCATAGTATATATGCGCAAATGGAAAGGAATCTTTAAGACAAATGAAATTGTTTTTTATTGTCCTAAGATTTATTACAATATTCGGTGTTTCCAGTTTGTCAGAAAACTCATGGAACCGTTCCCAGTCCCTGTTACTAATAAATTCTTCCCTTTTAAACATCAGCTTTCCTGCCTAAATAAAGTTGTTCATAAAATGGATACTATCACAATGTAAACGTTCTGAACATACTTTTTGAAAAAAAAAGTAATTTTCTTTTTATTTTGTCTTTTTATGATGCATTTGGCAAATTATGTGAAAAATCTTCTTGAATTTGTTGACCAAATTTTATAAAATAGAAAGGATATTATCCCTCACCGCGGCAATTAAGGTGAATAGGAGAAAATTATGGCAACTAGAAGAAACCCACGTTTCAAGGAATGTAGAAGACTTGGTGTTAACGTATGTGGACATCCAAAGGCAATGAACAGAGCAAACGATCCAGCTTTCAAGAAGACAAAGAAGACTTCTGAATACGGAAAGCAGCTTTGTGAAAAGCAGAAGCTCAAGGCTTACTATGGTATCCTCGAGCGCCAGCTCCGCCGCTATTATGACCTTGCATCACGCAAAGAAGGTAAGACAGGTGAAAACCTCGTAGTTGGCTTGGAGACTCGTCTTGACAATTTGGTTTACAGAATCGGATTTGCAAACTCAATCCGTTTTGCACGCCAGCTTGTTTCACACGGACACATCCTTGTTGACGGAAAGAAAGTTAACATTCCTTCATTGCAGGTAAAACCTGGTCAGATTGTATCTCTCCGTGAAAAGTCACAGAAGAACGAGCAGATTAAGGCAAGTTTCTTGAATGGAAACCGTCGTCCTCTTGACTATGTTGAAGTTACGGAAGAATCATTCTCTGGCAAACTTGTAATGATGCCAAAGCGTGAAGAAATTCCTGTAGAGCTTAACGAACAGCTTATCGTTGAATTCTACTCAAAATAATTCTTTCAAATAGGAATTATTGCCATGCCCGGTTTTATACCGGGCTTTTTTTTGCACTGTGTCTTGAGATGTGCTAAAGCTGCTTTTGGGGCGTCAATGTCTTCTGCTGCAATCAGGTTGTAATTGGTAATATCTGCATTATAATTTTTCTGAGTGTTTTCGGAGTCAAAATGAAAAATTTTATCACTTACGTAAATTATGATACAGCCATTGATGACTACAAGGCGACTGTTTACAGACTTGGAATTCTTATTGCCATATGTGCGGGTCAAAGTGCGACAATTATTTTCGGTTCATTGAAACTTGCAGGATGTTATCCTGACATGAGCTGGAATGTGATTTATTTCATGCTGACAATAGATACCGTGCTTCTTTTTTATGGAATTTATTTGATAAAAACGTGTGTCAAAAATGGCGTTGTACTTCCGAAAAAGGAAAGGTTATGCAAGATATTCCTGTTTTTTTATGCGAACATGCAGTGGAACCTCATACTTTTTTTCATTCCGTCAAAGACCTTCTGGGGCTTCATATTCTTTTTCATTTTGCTTCCGTGCTTTACGCTTGACCTCAAGATAACAGCTTTGTCGGCTTTTTGCCATTTCGTGTCACTTCTTGCATCCTGGAAAGTGACACATGTCCTGAGTCTTCCCCTGACAAAAAAACAATATGATGCAGATCTTGCCGTTAGCATAATATGTGTTGTACTTACGCTTCTGGACATACTTGTATTCCTTTTTTTCATAAAAAAATATCTTGTCGGCTCCCTTGTGTATAATTCCGACCATGATGCTCTTACGGGGCTTTTCAACAGATCTGCGCTTTTAAAGATTCCTGGGGCAATTTCCAAGTTCAATCAGAATATCCTTCTCGGGGTAATCGATGTTGATGACTTCAAGATGTATAACGACAAGTATGGTCATGATGTTGGTGACGAGGTGCTCAAAAAGGTAGGACATGCAATCAAGTCCAATTTCCGTGACAACGATTTTGTTGCCCGATACGGCGGAGATGAATTTGTCGTCATCCTCTTTAATTGTGTTTTCCCGGATGAAGAATCTGTGGTCGAAAAGTTCAATAAGATAAATGAAAAACTTTCAAAAGGTGGTGACATTAAAATAACCTTGAGTATGGGCGTCGTTTCGTCAAAATCAGGTTATGATGAGTCTCTCATAAAAAAAGCTGACATAGCGCTTTACGAAACCAAGGAAAAGGGTAAGTGCGGATGTACGGTTTATCATGAGTGACCTGAGCTTTTAAAATCTGCAAGCTCAAATTCCAAGGTAACCTCTGAAAAATGCATTCTCTGGGGTTACCTGTAGATTTTTTTTACAAGCTTTCCTTGTTTTGGACATTCAAGTTTTTCTTCTTGTCAATATGGTTTCTCGTGAATTGATATATGAAGAGAATGATTATTGCTGAAAGTCCTGCTATATCTGTTTTTGTTTCAGGTATTATGCAAAGAAATCCTGCGATTCCAAAAAGAAGTCTCTGCAGCCAGTGTGCTCTTCTGAATGCATAACCTTCAAGGGCGACACTTATGCCGAACATTCCGATTATTGCCGTGACGCATATGCTGAGGATTGTTCCTGCCGTAGCCCCTATCATGAGCATCTGAGGGTTGAAGACGAACATGTACGGTATTATGAATGCTCCTATGGCAAGTTTAGTTGCATTGAATGCAGTTCTCATTGGCTTTGCCTTTGCAATAGCAGCTCCTGCTATGGCTGCAAGTGCTACAGGTGGTGTTACGTCTGCAATGATTCCAAAATAGAATGCAAACATGTGTGCTGCAAGAGGTTCAAAACCAAGTTTTATGATTGCTCCTGCTGTAATTGTTGATGTTATCAGGTAGTTTGCTGTCGTTGGAGCACCCATGCCAAGAATTATCGATGAAACCATGGTGAGGAAAAGAGTGATTAGAGGTATGCCGTGCGAGATAGATATGAGACCTGCTCCAAATTTGAGTCCTATTCCTGTAAGCGTAACAATTCCTATTATAATACCAGCCATTCCACATGCTATAGCGACACTTATTATATTTCTTGCACCTGTGCATGAAACTTCTATGAGATCATTGATTGTGAATGTAGGTTTTTTTCCATGTGCAAGATCTACGAATGATGTTGCCACTCCAATTGCAAGGCATGAAAGAATTCCCATAAATGCTGCGTATACAGCCGTTTTTCCAATGCAAAGAAACGTTATGATTACGATAAGCGGTAACAGCATGTATCCTTTTTTAAGGAAAAGAGGTGCGAATTTTGGAAGCTGATCCTTTGGCATGCCTTTGAGTCCGAGTTTTTTTGCCTCAAGGTGGACTGTGATGAAAATTCCCGTAAAATAGAGAATTGCCGGAAGAATTGCTGCCTTTACAATCGTGACATATGGAAGTCCAAGACTTTCTGCCATGAGAAATGCCGCTGCACCCATTATAGGTGGCATAAGCTGACCTCCTGTTGATGCAGAAGCTTCTACTGCACCTGCAAATTCTCCTTTGTAGCCTAGTTTTTTCATCATTGGGATGGTGAAGCTTCCTGAACCTACCGTATTGCTTACAGAACTTCCGCTTACGGTTCCAAGCAGTGCGCTTGAAAGGACTGCAACTTTTGCAGGACCGCCACTTGCGCCACCGGCAATTGCATTGCATGAGTCTATGAAAAACTGTCCGATTCCTGTTTTTTCAAGAAGTGCCCCAAAAAGTATGAAAAGGAATATGAATGTGGAACATGCTCCTATAGGTGTTCCCATGATGCCTTCCGTGTTGAAGAAAAGATGTGAGGCGACGCGTTTTAAAGAGTATCCCCTGTGATTCAGGAATCCCGGAAGATATTTTCCGACAAATGCGTACAATATGAAACAGAGAGCTATTATGAGGATTGGAAGTCCAACGATTCGCCTGCAGCTGTCAAAAAGTATGAGCATGCCTATGCATGCAACCGTAATGTCGAGAGTCGTATACATTCCGGCTCTTCTTACTATTGTCTGAAAATTGATTACGATGTACATCCAGCATGCGGCCCCTATCAAGCCAAGTGCAATGTCGTACCAAGGAAGAGTGTCTCGAGGCATTTTTTTTGTTGCCGGGAAAAGAAGAAATGCAAGAAGCTGAACAAATGCAAGGTGTGTGGCCCTTAGAACCTGTGCCGTTATCGTTCCTGAAAGTGTCGCATAAAGCTGAAATGCGCAGAAACAGAGACTTACAACAACCGTTATGTATTGTCTCCAGCATTTGTGCTCGCGGTAAGATTGTTCCTTGTCAAGGCTTGCCATCAAGTCTTTCATTTCGGATTCATTTGTCGTAGGAATCAAAACCTGTTCGGCAAATTCTTCCTCCATGTTGATTCTTTCTTCTTTTGTCATTTAATCCTCCGTTTTCATGTTGTTTCCAAAACATCAAGTTTGGATTTGATTTTGTAAAACTGCAATGTAAGATGCATTTTTTTTGGAAACACTGATTCATTCTATAGGGAACAAATCTGTGTTAACCATCGCTTCCCCTTCTCTTGGGGTGTTTTCTATTTTTCTATTTTTCTGTATAAAATTTTCTGAATGATTGAAATATTCTTTACTTCCAGAATAATTGCTGTCTGTGGCTTGAAAAAGTCCTTTAAAAAAAACTCATTTTCCATGTTGCCAGTAAATGCAATGGAATGCTCCGCAATGAGACCTATTGCCATGAAAAGTTTTTTCACGGATCTTGTCATGCAAAGCTCATAATTTTTGTCGCTTACCCTGAAAGTTGATTTTGCTGTATCTTGAATTTCAGGCATTCCTGCACCATAGCTTACAAATTCCGTCTTGTGTACAATAAGTTTTCTGCCCTGAATTTTGTAGTAGTCTTTTACGCGTCCCTTGTTTACCGAATGCGTATAGGAAATTATAAAGCCTTGAAGTGCTTTTTTTGAATAAACTTTTTCTATTGAATTTTTTCTGTTTCTGATGACAAGCACCCTGTCATAAGGAATGAAAAGTGCTGTCAGCAAAAAACACATTGCCGCTAAAACCAATCGTTTTGTTGCTGACATATTCAGTTAATTAGTCAAGAAGACCGCATTCCTTGAAGTATTTTTCTGCACCTGGATGGAATGGCACAGAGATTCCTGTAACAGCCTTTTCTGCAGAAACTTCCTTTCCTTTTGCGTGAGCTTCTCCAAGTTCTTCTACGTTGTCAAAAAGAGCTTTTGTCATGCCGTATACTGTTTTTTCATCAAGGTTTGCATTTACTGCAATTGTTGCCTTTATTGCAAGAGCTTCCGTGTCAACGTCAGTTCCCTTGTATGTTCCAGCTGGAATTACAGTTTTTGTATAAAATCCGTATTCTGCACAGATTGCATCAGCTTCCGCACCAGATACCGGTATCAATACAAGTCCTTTTGTGAATGCAAGTTCCTGAAGTGCACTGTTTGGAACTCCTGCCGTTACGAAACATGCGTCGAGAGTTCCGTTCTGAATGCCTTCTGCACTTTCCTTGAATGAAAGATTGTTTTTCTTTATGTCGTCAAATGTAAGTCCGTATCCTGCGAGAATCTGCTTTGCGTTGAATTCTACACCGCTTCCTGCATCTCCGATTGATACACGTTTTCCCTTAAGGTCTGCAACTGTCTTGATGCCGCTTTCTTCGCTTGCCGCAATCTGTATTACTTCTGGATACATGGTTCCGATTACTGCAAGATTTGGGAGCTTTTGTCCGTCGAACATGTCTGTTCCGTTGTATGCGTAATCCATGACATCGTTCTGCACGATGGCAAATTCTGCTTCTCCCATGCTGATGAGCCTTAAGTTTGCTGCAGAGGCGCTTGTTGCCTGTGCTGTTACGTTCATGTTTTCGATTTTTGTATTCCAGATGTTTGCGATTGCGCCGCCAAATGGATAGTAAGTGCCGCTTGTGCCGCCTGTTGCGAGGATGTAATTTTTCTTGGTTTCAGAACATCCTGTAAGCAATGCAATTGCTGCCACGCATGATATCAATGTTTTTGCAATCATTTTTTTCATAATGTACCTCATTTGTTTTTTATCGCACAATTATACTATGAAAATGCAAATTTATACAAGTTAAAAAAATATTACATCCCGTTTTGGCTCGGACATTTGCTTTTGTGAGCTTTTATGTGAGAAAATTCTTGATAGATGATTTTACAAATTAAAAGTTGTAAAATTACGATTTAAGGTAACTTTAATAAGTTTCCGTGAAATAACCGTCAAGGTCAACTTCCGAAGCACTCGTTATTTTTACTTTTACGACTTTTCCAGGCTTTATGGACTCAATTGCCTTTTTGTCGTCCAAATCGTAGCGGATGACAACGTTTCCGTCAACTTCTGGAGCTTCAAACCAAGTTCTTCCTATTGCAAGACCTTCATCCGTTCCTTCAAGGTTCTGTACAATTTCTTCAACAAGGACTTCGTGTACTTTACCTGTGCGTGACTTAAGGCTTTCCGCCGTAATTTTTTCCTGGATTTTCTGAAGCTTCAAGGCTCTCTTTTCTGCAATTTTTGCATCAACCTGTTCTTTCATTTCACCTGCAACAGTGTCTTCTTCCTGCGAATAGCAAAAACATCCTGACCAGTCTGGTTTTATTGCCTTTAGAAATTCACGTGTTTGTGATGCATCTTCCTCTGTCTCTGACGGAAAACCTGTAAGAAAAGTTGTCCTGATGCAGCTTGAATCGAATGCATTTCTTATGGCTTCGATTGATTCTGCATATTTTTTTGCACTGCCGTTTCTGTTCATGAGCTTTATGATTCTGTCTGAGCCTGACTGGAAAGGTATGTCAAAGTATGGAAGAAACCTGCTGTCTTTTTTCATGACTTCAAGTATGTCTTTGTTGAAATGGTCTGGATGAATGTACAGGAGTCGAATCCAGAATTTTCCGCTTAGGCTTGAGATTTTTTCGAGAAGCAATGCAAGCTGTGATTTGTCTGCTTTTTCATCAAAATCTGTTCCGAAAGATGCAAGATCCTGGCCTATGAGGTTTATCTCAAATATTCCATCTTTTAAAAGCTGCTTGATTTCTTCAATTATTTGATCCGTTTTTCTGGAACGAAGTTTGCCTCTGATAATTGGAATTGCGCAGAAAGCACAGTTGTTGTTGCATCCTTCCGTAATTTTTACGTATGCACTTCCCGGATATGACAGAAGTTCACTTCTTTTTTCCGCACAAACGCCTTTTTGCTCAGGTTTTATGATTGGACGCTCACCTTCAAAAAGCATTTTCATCAGGTCATCTATTTTTGAAAGGTTTCCGTTGCCGAATATCGCATCAGCTTCAGGTAAATCTTTTTGGAAAATTTCCGCATACCGCTCTGCAAGGCATCCTGCAAGAACTATTTTTGCTTTTGAGTATGCAGAACGTGCATCCATCAGCGATTGTATGGATTCTTCCTTTGCACTCTGAATAAAGCCGCATGTGTTGATTATGATTACGTCTGCATCCTGTGCATTTTCAGTTTTTTCCAAACCGAGTGCAATGAGTCTTGTAATGATGATTTCCGCATCTACCTGGTTTTTTGCACATCCATGTGCGTCCAAAAGGAATTTTTTCCCTGCAAAAGAATTAGTCGACATCAAGAACTACCAGCCTGTATTTTCCATCACTGTCTCGGAGCCATTTGATGTCCTCAACCTTTACTTCTCCAGCCTTGCCGATTTCAAGGTCATATGAAGAAAGTCCTGCTATTACCTGCAGTTTCATTGCATTGTTGTTGCCTGTCCAGAGTCTCGTGCCGTTGTTTGAAGTAATGCTTATGGTTTCACCTGCCTTGTAGTATCCTTCATTGTACTGCTGCCTGTCGCTTCTGTATCTGAGCAGACATTTGTTCCTGAACGTTATGTTTACGGTAAATGGATAAGCCCTTGTATCTTCATGGATTATCGTCTTGTTTGCACTGTTTTTGACTGTGCTTGCGGCCTGTATGTTTTCCTTGGCTTCTTCTTTCTTTGGTTCGTTTATTTCTATGAATGTACTGCCTTCCTTCTTTGAAAGAAGCCTTATTTCCGCTCCATGTGCATCGGTGTTTGTGATGTCGCTTAAGTATACGATAAGTTCCGGTGCACCGTCGCCGTCAATGTCAAGTTCCCTCTCTTCGCTTAATTCCACAATCTGGTTTCCTGCAGGCGTAAGGATGTTAAGCACTTCTGCCGTACTTGCTATTGTAAGCACTATGTCTCCCTTGCCGGTTTTGGAAGGGAACAGAATCTGGTCGCCTTTATAGACTCTTTTTGTTTCCGGTTTGCCCTCAAATCTAAACTGCCTGTTTTTTTCCTTAATGAGGTTTTCCTGTGCAATTCGTTCTTTTTGCTCCGGAATGTTGAAAACACAAAAATAAAGATAAGCATTTATTCCTGCAAGTATCAAAACTATGCTGATGACAATTGTCGGTATAAGGAATTTTGGTCGTTTTTTTTCAAAAAGCTGTACTGGAACAGGTGCTTCCTGAATTTTTTTTGCATGATAGAGTTTTACTATCTCATCGCTGCCAAGACCGAGATATTCGCAGTAATTTCTCAAAAATCCAAGAAAATAAGATTCTCCCGGGAATTCGTCGACAGTTTCCTGTTCGATTGCCATAAGATATCTTTTTTCTATAGATGTATCCATTTCTACTTTGCTGAGCTGTATGTTTTTTTCTTCTCGCGTTTTTTTAATTAATTCACCGTAGCTTTCCATTTTTTACTCCGATAACAAGAAATTAGTATAGTTGTTTGCTGATGTTGGTGGATCATATGTAAAACGTGCCGGACTTATGTTTGTGTTCAATTTGTATCCCGAAAAATCGAACTGGTAGTTGACGTTTTGTGCAGAAATTGCATCAACTCTTCGTATGAGCTTTGTGGATGGATCTATGGAAAGTATTATGCTTCGGAATGCTTCTGTAGCGGAGCGCCTTGTAAGCTTAAGTTTTATGACTTGCTCTTCAGATGTCTCGTCAAGAGGAACTGCATTTTGTCCGCTTTCATAAGAAATGGAATAGTATCTTTTTAGAAGTGAAAGCCCTTGTCCCGTGGCTGCCTTTACGCCGGAACTTGTAACATTCTGCTCAAGAATTGCGGATGAGCCTGGAAGATAAATCGTGAGGTCGTCTCCATTGAACACGATTACCTGTTCTGCAGGTGATGAAAAATCAATTCTAAGCATTTCTGGGCGGAGATAGCTTGCCTTTCCATGCATTTTCGTTTTTCCAATCATGATGGACATGTCTGCTTCATAATCTTTTATTGTTCCATATTTCTCGCTGACGGCCTTAAAGAAATCTGCTGCCGTAACGATTTCCTGTGAAAACGCAAGAGAACCTGTCATAAACAGGATTACTGATATAAGTAAATTTTTTTTCATCAAGTTACCCCAATCCTAATGGAGTCTGTAAAGCATTGTGCTTGAGAGATTCCATTGCATCATTGTAAAAAATAATTTTAGAGTTGTCAATTTGGGAAACGCTTAAAAATCAACAATTTGTCCCCTGCAAATCGTGAACGTTAAGCTTTTACATGCATTTGAGTTTGGATTTTATTTCCTCAAGAACTGCCAGTGCATTTATTCCGTTTTCAATTGTTGACGCAAGCTTTTTTTTGCCGTTAAGAAAATCGACTCCGTTTTGAACCATGTTTGAAAAATATCGCGTCTTTTTTGGAACTTTTGCAAGTCTGTCGTTTCTCAGGGAACAGAATCCTGTATACAATGTGGATTTTTCCCTTTTGTAGAATTTTAAATATCCGTTTCCTATGCAGATTCTTCCTTCTGTGCCGGTTATGGTTATTTCAAAACCAAAGTATCTAGACCTTCCGCTTATGCTGATTGAAATGTCGGGACATTTTTCCGAAGTGTAATTTGCAGTGAACTGTCGAATGTTTTTGTTTTCATCATGACATATGCCTGTAATGACAGGGCTGTTTAAAAGCGTGTTGACCGTCCTGTATTTTACT
Organism: Treponema sp.; assembly: GCA_045627025.1. Taxonomy (GTDB): domain Bacteria; phylum Spirochaetota; class Spirochaetia; order Treponematales; family Treponemataceae; genus Treponema_D. Next base: position 49,675 of record JAZQMW010000041.1, read on the forward strand.
TTTGCGGTAATTGATGATTTTGCGGCATTCAGAAGTCCTTTCTGCTGCGGAGTGTCAACTTTGTATGGAACTATTTTTCTTGCAGAAGGCTCCTCATCTTCAAGAAAATAAAGCACTGCGTCCACAAGATGCGTTCCGTCATGTATGAGGCTGTATGCTCCGGTTTTTTCTTCATCCGGGCTGTATGCGACCATGTTTGAATAAAGTGATGCCTTTATGCTTTGCAGTTCTCCGATTTTTGGAAGATATTTTTTTGCGGCCTTGAAATCCGATGCAAAACGCCTTTCGTGATTTATCAAAATCGGTATGTTGTTTTTTTCCGCTTCGATTCTGATTTTTTCTGCCTCGTTCATGTTTAAGGCTACAGGTTTTTCAAGTATGATGAGTTTCGGTTTGGCATGTATTGCATCAAAAGCCTCTTTCATGTGCGCGCTTTCATTGACTGCAATTGCTATTATGTCTGGCGTATGCCTTGCATAAAGATTTGCGCTGTCTTCATAGAAACAGTTTATCTTTGTGTATTTTTGCCATTCTGAAAGATGAATTTCATTTGTGTCGCACCCTGCGATAAGCTTTATGTGAGAATTGCCTTGTAATGCCATTGTGTGGCTTGAAGGCTGCTCTCGTTTTTTATCAAGTCCGAGACTGAAACCAATTCTTCCACAACCGATTAATGCTGCCGTATATTTCATTTTATTCTAAATGCAAACATCCCCAAAAGTGCAAGCTTCATTTTTATAACTGTCGATGACTTTTCCAAAAGCCTGTGCTTTCAGGAATTTTTGTAAGAGCACGCATGTAAAAAGTTTCAAGTGTTTTTTTTCATTTTTTTACATGTGTGCGTTTTTTTTGTCGGAACCTCTAAAATTGATTTTAGAGATGCCCATGTTTATTTTTCCATCAGTTCCTTGTACTTTAAGGCGAGTCTCTTTGATTTTACATCTGCAAGACCGTGATAGTTTGCCGGATGCTCAAAGAAGCTGTCAGGATTGCTGATGCCGAGTTTTTCAAGCTGTGCCTTGATTTTGGCATAAGCATCCTCATGTGTTTTCAAGACTTCAAAGAATGTTTTTCCAGTCTTTTCTGCTTCGAGCGTTATTTTTCTGATGACTTCATGACCGTCATTTATTCCTGCTTCTCCAAGAAGAATGTATGCAGGTTCCGCAAGAACGCCGCCTTTTACCTTTCCGCCTGCATTTTCAAGATTTCGTGCCATTGCTTCCTTGTCTGCCTGAAGTCCTGCTATTACGGAATTCATGCGTGCTACGGCCATTGTGAATCCTGATACGTAGTCAGAAATAAAGCGCTGGCTTGCAGAGTTTGTAAGGTCTCTCTGGTGTTCTGAAATCTGGTCCATGTAGAATGTGAGGACACGTGGGCTCATTGCCTTCCATAGTGATTTTACGTGTTCAGAATTCCATGGGTTTCTTTTCTGAGGCATTGTTGAAGAACCGACTTGTGTTGCTGAAAAATATTCGAACACTTCTCCAATTTCCGAACGCTGGAGATTTCTGAGATCATCTGCAAGGTTTGCTATGATTCCGAATGCCACATTCATTTCAAGAAGGAGTCTCAAAAGGTATTCAGGCTCTACAAGCTGGTTTGAATATTCAGATGGCTTGAGTCCGAGATAGTCAAGGTAGAGTCGCTCAAGTTCTTCTGGATCTTTTACAATCATTGAAGGACCGTTATAGCTTCCGACAGGTCCTGCAAGTTTTCCGACGAGCTGGTTTGAAAGCTCTTCAATGCGGAGAATTGATTTTCCGAGTCTGCTTACGAATTCTGCAATTGACCATCCGAAAGTGATAGGAACTGCATGCTGCCCGTGAGTTCGACCAACCTGAGGAACATTGCAGTCACGTTCTGCAATTTTGCATAGGTTAAGCTCAAGTTTTTTAAGTTCAGGAAGTACGACTTTTTGTGTTACATCCCTCATGCGGCAAGAAAGAGCCGTGTCAAGAATATCTACAGAAGTTGCACCGAGATGGATGTATGGTCCGATATCTTCCGGCGTGTGCTTTTTCATTACATTTACAAGTGCGCGGATATTGTGCTTTGTAAGCTCTTCTTCTGCGTATACTTCCTCCGGATCCGTATTTTCTGCAATTTTGTCAAGTTGTGCAGCAATTTCATCCGTCAGGAGGCCGCGAAGTTTCAAGTGAGCCTTTACAAGTGCAGCTTCGCATCGTGCTGTGCTTATGATGCATGCCTGTTCTGAAATGTAACGTGATAAGCCTTCAAAAGCTGAAGATTCCGACTTTGAATATCTGTGGTCGATACATGAAAGATTTTCAAAAATATTACGCGTTTCCATGAAAACGCATTATAAAGGAAAACAAATATAAATTCAATTGAATGAAGGCAACAAAAAAAACTGTTTGCGCAATTTTTTATGATGTTAATATGAAACAACTTGTAAAAAAAGGTGTTATAATTTAATGTAGTTGTATGAGAAAACCTTTGAAGTGTAATTTCTGTGGTTTTCTTGGATTTTGATGATAATATCTGAAGAAAATCTTAAAAAGTATTCTTGAAGTTTTTCTTGGTTTGCTGCATGAATTTTGTTTTTGACCTCAAAAAATGATTTTTTGTGCAAGCATTATTTTTTAGGCAACCATTTTTCATGAAATGAAATTTGACGGAAATTTTGATGATGACATCTAAAGTTTTCGATTTTGGATTTGCCAAAATGTAAAGTTGGAATTCATTCGTTGAATCGGAATTTACCTTGGAATTTTATCGGTGGCTTTTAAAAATTCAATTTTTAGGGGTAACCTTAAAAAAAATTGAAAATGCCTGGGTGTGTTTTGAAATGTTGCGATGAATCTGAAAAATGCGTTTTTAGGGCGTCAATAATTAGGGGATAAATATGACTTTTGGTGAAAAAATACTTGAGACAGCAGAAGAGGGAATTGTATTGCTCAGAAACAGGAATAATGCGCTTCCTTTTGGCAAGAATGACAATGTTGCCGTTTTTGGCAGATGCCAGATAGATTTTTACAAGTGCGGACTCGGTTCCGGAGGGTCTGTGCATGCTCCGTATGTTACGAATCTTGTGGACAATCTTCCTTGTGCCGACAAACTTCTTGCTGGAAAATATCATGAATGGGTTTCTGAAAATCCTTTTGATAACGGTGGGGGAGTGTGGGCCGGTGAACCTTACAATCAGAAGGAAATGCCTCTTTCTGAGGATGAAGTGAAGACTTTGTCGGAAAGAAACAATAAAGCTGTTTTTGTAGTCGGACGAAATGCAGGCGAAGACAAGGACATGGCTGCGGAAAAGGGTTCTTGGTTTTTAAAGGATGATGAAGCTTCCTACGTGGAGATGATATGCAGGTATTTTGATGACGTTGTAATCATTTTCAATACTTGCGGCATTGTTGATACTTCATGGATAGATGACAAAAGATACGGAAACAGGATAAAGGCTGTCGTATATGCATGGCAGGGCGGACAGGAAGCTGGAAGGGCTTGTGCAAACGTTCTTCTTGGAAAAAACGTGCCGAGCGGAAAGCTTGTGGACACGATACCTTTTTCTTTCAGCGATAATCCGTCTACGGAGGGATTTGGTGCTCCAGGCGAATGCTATTACACAGAAGACATTTACGTCGGATACAGGTTTTATTCTACTTTTGCAAATGACAAGGTGATGTTTCCGTTTGGTTTTGGCCTTTCGTATACGACTTTTGAAATTTCAGAAGTTCATGCAGAATCTTCCGGAATGGATGTTACCGTAAGCTGTACTGTAAAAAACACGGGAGATACATATAATGGAAAGGAAGTTGTGCAAATATATGCATCTTGTCCTCAGGGAAAACTTGGTAAGCCTGCAAGGGAACTTGTGGGATTTGCAAAAACAAAACTTTTGTCACCCGGGGAATCAGAAACTTTAAAGATTAATTTCAGTTTGATTCAATTAAAGTCTTATGATGATTCAGGACTTACAGGTCATAAGAATTGCTTTGTTCTTGAGGATGGAAAATATTCCGCATACTGTGGAAATGATGCCATGACTGCTGAAAAAATTGACATTGATGGTGCAGATGGAATTGTTCTTGAAAAAACGCTTGTAATCGAAGAACTTGAACAGGCTCTTGCACCAAATGTACCTTTCAAGCGCATCAGACCAGGAATTCTTTTGCCTAATGGAAATTATTCTCTTGACACAGAGGATGTTCCTTTAAATGAAATCGATTTGACTCGACGAATAAAAGAAAATCTGCCGGAAGATATTGCATATACAGGTGATAAGGGGATAAGGTTTTCCGATATAAAAAAAGACAAGTCAAAGATAGATGATTTTATTGCACAGCTTGATGATGCGGCTTTGATGACACTTGTTCGCGGAGAAGGCATGATGAGCCAGAAAGCAACACCTGGAATTGCATCAGTATTTGGCGGAGTCAGCAAGGCATTGCATGATTACGGAATTCCTGTTGCCGGATGTTCCGATGGTCCTTCTGGAATAAGGCTTGATACCGGTGATGAGGCAAATTTGATGCCTGTAGGAACCATGATTGCATGTACGTGGAATCTTTCCCTTACGGAAGAACTTTTTGAGTTTGAAGGAAAGGAACTTTTTGAACACAAGATAGATACTCTTCTTGCACCTGGAATCAACATACACAGAAATCCATTGAATGGAAGGAATTTTGAATATTTCAGCGAAGATCCATTTCTTACGGGAAAATTTGCTGTTGCGGAACTTAATGGCGTTCATAAAAGCGGCGTGTACCCTACCATAAAGCATTTTGCAGCAAACAGCCAGGAAACGGACCGCAGAAATCATAATTCCATTGTTTCAGAGCGTGCTCTTAGGGAAATATATCTTCCTGCATTCAAGACTGCGATTTTTGAAGGAAAAGCAAAATCCATAATGACTGCATACAACAGGATAAATGGAATTCTTGCATCTTCAAATTATGATTTGGCAAATACCATTTTAAGGAAGGAATGGGGATTTACAGGCCTTACGATGACTGACTGGTGGACAATGCTCAATGATTGCGTCCGGGGCGGTAAAGGTGGCATGACAAAGGTTTCTTCCATGGTAAAATCCCGCGGTTCCGTATACATGATTACGGAAAATGATGCTGCCTGTAAAGGTGGAAATGATGATGATCTTGAATCTTCATTAAAATCAGGATGGATTACGAGAGGTGAACTGCAAGCCTGTGCCCGAGACATAATCCTTTATCTTGCATCTACTCTTGTTTCAAATCGTCCTCTCATGAGTCTTGATAACACTAACTCTTTTGAGCCTGTAATGGAGATTCCTGAAGGTGTTGTGTTTGCGAGTGAAAACATGAGGTTTATGAAAAATGGAAAGACAAGAGAATATTTCTTTGCTCCGGAAGATGGCCTTTACAATGTCCTCGGATGCTATTCAAAGCCTGGTGATTCAACAACTGTTTCGCAGTCTGTTACGAATGTTCTTGTTGATGGCAGGAATGCGATTGCGTTTAATTGCCGTACGACAGAAGGTAAGCCGTTCTTTGTTAATGTCGGACTTATAAAACTCAAGAAGGGATATTATGAAATCTCTCTTGAACATACAAAGCCCGGAATTGATTTTGCATATATCGGTTTTTCAAGAAGCATTTCCATATCCTCTGGAATATCGAGACTTGAATGATTTTGTTTCATTCTGCAAAGACGCAGATAAAAACTTCTTGCTTATGATTGCATGGTGTGTAACAAGGAACGTCGGAAACCCGTAAATTGGCGCCTGCCGTGCATCGGTTTCCTGACTGTCAAAACGGGGGGGGCGAAACTTCCTTTGGGCGCATGCTGATGCCAAGCTTTGAAACCTGGAATAAATGCAAACCGACAAAGCGGCGCCCCAAAAGCGTGCTGATGCATATTCTTACGGCAAATTTGCAGTCGAAACCTTTCTGAATGCAAATTTGCGGTTTCATTATTCTTCCTTTATTCTTCCTTTATTCTGCCTTTTTGGAAATCGTATTTATTTTGCATTGTAAAACATAATTGAACAAAGCACCCTTTTTCTATATAATCAAAACATGGTACGTATTTATGTAGAAAGAAAAGCTGGCTTTGAAAACGAAGCAGCTAGGATCCATTCTGAAATCACAGGATTTTTGGGTGTAAATGGTGTTACCGGTGTTCGCTATTTGAACAGGTATGATATCGAAAACGTTTGTGACGAAGTTGCAAAAGTGGCTTCTACGCGTATTTTCTCTGAACCGCAGAGTGATTTTGTAGTTCTTGAGGATCTTGCAATTCCTGTTGGATGTACTGAAATTGTATGGGAATTCTTGCCTGGACAGTACGACCAGAGAGCGGACAGTGCGGAACAGTGTCTTTCTATCCTTCGTGAAGGACTCAAAGGCGAAGTTAGCGTAAATTCTGAGCCACCTCGCGTTCGCTGCGCAAAGATTGTTCTTCTTGAGGGAAATATCTCTGCTGATGATGTACTTAAAATTCAGAAATATCTTGTAAATCCTGTAGACAGCCGTCTTACTGATTCTTCAAAACCTGCAACTCTCAAAATGGAGTGCGCAGAACCTTCCGACATACCTACAATTACAGGTTTTAATTCTTTTGATGATGCAAAACTTGAATCTTATAGAAATGAACTTGGTCTTGCAATGGATTTTGCAGACATCAAATTCCTTCAGAATTACTTTAAATCCATAAATCGTGACCCGACTTTGACGGAAATCCGTGTACTTGATACATATTGGTCTGATCATTGCCGTCATACTACGTTCCTTACAGTTCTCGACAAAATAAATATCGAGGAAGGTCCATATTCTTCACTTTTCAAGAAATCGCTTGAAAATTATACAACAATGCGTACTGACATGTATGCAGACAGAAAGGACAAGCCTGTAACATTGATGGACATGGCATGTCTTGCCGCAAAATATCTTAGAAAAAACAACAAGCTTGACGACATTGAGGTAAGTGCGGAAATCAACGCATGTTCAGTTTTCATTGATGTGCATTATACATCAGGAGAACCTACTGAAAGATGGCTTTTGCAGTTTAAAAACGAAACTCATAATCATCCTACGGAAATCGAGCCTTTCGGTGGAGCCGCAACTTGTCTCGGTGGTGCCATAAGGGATCCTCTTTCTGGCCGTGCATGGGTTTATCAGTCAATGCGTATTACGGGAGCTTCAGATCCTACGGTTCCTCTTGACAAGACTCTTAAAGGAAAACTTCCTCAGCTTAAGATTGTTCGTGAATCGGCACAGGGATTTTCTTCATATGGAAATCAGATAGGTCTTACGACTGGTCAGGTTCAGGAAATCTATCATCCAGGTTATGTTGCAAAGCGCATGGAACTTGGTGCCGTAATTGCCGCAGCTCCTTCAGATCAGGTAATTCGTGAAGAGCCAGAAGCTGGTGATGTCGTAATTCTTCTCGGTGGCGGTACTGGCCGTGACGGTATCGGTGGTGCAACAGGATCTTCTAAGGTTCATACTACAAAATCAGTTACTACTGCCGCCGCTGAAGTTCAGAAAGGAAATGCAGTTGAAGAGAGAAAAATCCAAAAGCTTTTCCGTAACAAGGAAGTTTGCAAGATGATTCGACGCTGCAATGACTTCGGAGCAGGTGGTGTATCAGTTGCGATTGGTGAGCTTGCACCAGGCCTTGAAATCAATCTCGACAAGGTTCCAAAAAAGTATGACGGTCTTGATGGAACAGAACTTGCCATTTCTGAAAGCCAGGAGCGCATGGCATGTGTTGTAAGAAAATGTGATGCAGAACGTTTCATAAAGCTTACAAATGATGAAAACCTTAACGCTGTTGTTGTTGCTGAAGTTACAGACACGAATCGTCTCGTTATGAAATGGCGTGGAAAGACGATTGTTGAGCTTGACCGATCATTCCTTGATGCAGCCGGTGCAGAACATCATGCTGTTGCAGATATTGAAAGTCCTGCCTCTCCAGAAAAATCTCCACTTGTAAGACCACTTGAAGCTGTAGAAAAGATTCTTTCAAATGCTGAAGATAAGTCAGACTCCCTTAAGGAAGCTTGGCTTTCAAACATCAGCGATCTTTCTTGCTGTTCACAAAGGGGACTTGGGGAAAGATTTGACGGATCAATCGGAGCATCATCAGTTCTTTTCCCTTATGGTGGAAAATATCAGGGAACTCCAGAAGCCGGAATGGCTGCAAAAATTCCTGTAGTATCACCAAAGGAAACTTCTACAGTCAGCCTCATGACATATGGATATGACCCGTATGTTTCAAATTGGTCTGCATGGCATGGTTCTCAGACTGCTGTTCTTTCTTCTCTTGCAAAGATAGCATGTCTTGGTGGAAAGCCTGAAAGCTGCCGACTTACATTCCAGGAATTCTTTGGAAGATGCGTAAGTGAAAAGACTTGGGGTGCTCCAGCCGCAGCTCTTCTTGGTTCCATAGATGCTCAGAAGGCAATGGGAACTCCTTCAATCGGAGGAAAGGATTCCATGTCCGGTACATTTGAAAACATCAATGTTCCTCATACTCTTGTAAGTTTTGCCGTGGATGTGGAAGACGTAAAGAACGTTGTAAGCGGTTCATTTAAAAAGGCCGGAAGTTCTGTATATATCGTGACTGTTCCTTATTCAGCACAGCTTGCACCAGATTTTGAAGTATTCAAGAAAAATGCAAAGGCTCTTTACAAGTTAAGCTCAAGCGGAAAGATTTTGGCAATGTATCCTGTATGCGCAGGTGGTATTGCGGAAGCTTTAAGCAAAATGGCTCTTGGAAACAAGATTGGAGTCAGCATAGATACTATTCCTTTGAGTGCAACAGCAGCCAATATCGGTAAGGATGCAGACATTGAGGATCTCTTTACGCCTCTGTATGGTTCAATTATAGTTGAAACTGATGAAGTTCTTGAAAATAATACAGACTTTGAAAATGGAACTGTATGCAAGCTTGGCATCACGCAGGATGAAAGGGCAATTTCTTTTGATGATGAAAAAATTTCTCTTGATGAAATTGATAGTGCATGGAAATCAAGACTTTCTTCCGTATTCCCAGAGGTAAGCGGTAAAAAAGAACAGAAAGCTCTTCCTTCATGGGCTCTTGACATTCATGATTCACTCAAATCTGCAAGAAAAGAAAATATTTCTTCAGGTCCTGTAATTTTGGATAAGTCAAAAGCAAAGCCAAAGGTTGTTCTTCCTGTATTCCCGGGAACAAACTGCGAAATGGATATGGCTCGTGCATTCAATCTTGCAGGGGCCGAGACAAAACTTGTGCTTCTTAAGAATAAGCTTCCTGGCCAGCTTGAGTCATCTATAAAGGAACTTGCTGATGCTGTTTCAGAGTCACAGATTCTTGCTCTTTCCGGAGGATTTTCTGCAGGTGATGAGCCTGATGGATCTGCAAAATTCATTGCAAATGTTCTTAGAAACGGCCGCATAGAAGAACAGGTTATGGCACTCCTTAAAAAGCGTGACGGTCTTGTACTCGGAATCTGTAATGGTTTCCAGGCACTTGTAAAGACTGGCCTTGCAATGTATGGAGAATTCCGTGACATGACAGGTGACATGCCAACTCTTACTTACAATACTATCGGACGTCACATATCGCGCATTGTGCGCACTCGTGTTGTAAGTGCTGCAAGCCCATGGGCACAGGATGCTTCTGTAATTAAGGAAGGAATCTACAATATTGCAATCAGTCATGGCGAGGGAAGATTTGTTGTTGATGAAAAGACAGCTGAACTTCTTTTCAAAAATGGACAGGTATTCTCTCAGTATGTTGATGAAAATGGTGTTCCTTCAATTTCAGAACCAGACAATCCATACGGTTCTCTTTTTGCAATAGAAGGAATTACAAGTCCTGACGGTCATGTACTTGGAAAAATGGGTCACAATGAAAGAAGTGTCGGTGCAAATGCAGATGGTTCTTCTGATGATCTTTTCAAGAATATGCCTGGAAATAAATGCCAGAATGTTTTCCGCGCAGGCGTAAGATATTTCTGCTAAAAAAATGATTCCAGAAAATATGTTTCGGCATGTTTTCTGGAGTTTTACAATCTTGCAAATTTGCCTTATACGTATAGTTTGATGCAAATTTGCAATAAAACCCATTAATTTGCCTATCCCCAAAAAAACAAACCGATGGCTGGAAATCAAACTGGAAATATGTTTTTTAATGCCAAACAGCCACTCCAAAACATCTTGATGCAAACGAACTCCTTGTTTGGATGCTGTGAATCAGAAAGCAAACTGTCGCAAGAGGGCTTGCTATGTGTCAGGCTCCAAACAAAAGCCTAGAATACTAACAGTGAGTCTTGTCTCAAACCGTCAAACGGGCGGGTAAAATATCTTGATGCAAACAAATACATGGAAAGGTAACCGTAAATTGACATGCAAACTGCTGCAAGGGGGTGCGACTGGGTATCGGTATGCAAACAGGTGCCTGGAAAGCTAACCGTGAATCGGAATGCAAACTGCCACATGGGGGCGACTGTGGATTGAAATGCAGACCGTCGAAAGGGGGCCGCAAAGTATTTTGTCGCAAACGAATGTCCTATTTGGAAACTGTGAATTGTGACGCAAAACGACAAACAGGGAAAACGTGTATCGGAAAGGAAACCGACATGCTAAACGCTGGCTGTGGTACAAAATGCAAACCGTCAAACGGGGCGCCCCAATGCATGCAGATGCCTACTTTACGCAAATTTGCAATAAAACCCAACTTAATTGCAAACCGCCGCCCCTAAAAGAATGTCCATGCATATTCTTACGACAAATTCGCAAATGAAACCTTTCCGACTGCAAATCTCTCCTCAAAAAGCAAACCAATATATATAGTTTTTCAGGTCATTTCGACTGGCTCAATGACCACATTGTTTTGCAAAATTGACTCTTTTTCAGTGGCGCCCCCCAAAACATGCCAGTGTATAACTTGCCGCAAATACGCAAACAAGACCTTATAAATTGCAGACTGCCGCTCCAAAAGCATTCTGGTGTATATCTTCTCGTAAATTTGCATTCAAGACAACACCATTTCCCTTAATGACAATGTGCAGAAATTGATTTATAATGCAAATGGATACGTGAATGAAAAGGACGAAAACCTAAAGTCATTCATGCAGTTTGTGGCAACAGGAAAGCCGACCGACGACTTTACATCTGCCATCAAGCAGAGTGTTGACAACATCAAGCACACTGAAACATTCAGGACGGAGTATTTGAAGATGTACATTGGAATGGAAGACGAAAAAAGAAGGGTCGTGAAAGAAGCCATTGACGAAAACACAAAGAAAGTGACAGAATCGGTAACAAAAAACTTCGTCATCTCCATGCTGAAAGACAATCTTCCTTTGGAAACAATTGCAGGATATACGTCCCTTACCGTTCAAGATGTCGAGCGAATAAAGGCAGAAATAAATGGCTGAAAAATGGGGCTGAGTGTCGGCCCCAAA
>JAZQMW010000042.1:0-7589 GCA_045627025.1 Treponema sp.
GTCTTCCTAAGACCGCTTGGCCTCCGACTTCCCTGAGTGCTGCAACCGATGATTTTCCAATTTTCCGAAGTCCGTCGTTAAGACCGATTGTAACTGTTGATTTTCCTTCTCCTGCCTGTGTTGGTGTCATGGCAGTTACGAGTATAAGCTTTCCTTTCTTTGAGGAAGCCTGCAATTCATTGAGCTTTTTAAAATTGAGCTTTGCCTTGTACTCGCCGTAAAAGTCCAAATCATCTTTCTTTATGCCGATTTTGCCTGCGACATCAAGAATACTCTCCATCCTGTTTTTCTGTGCGATTTCAATGTCTGTCATTGTTTCTCCATTAAAAAGAAATGTTTCAATCTTAAAGCTTTCTTTAAGAAACGCTGATTAATCAATGTGAAATTAACCGTCGATTCCAGATAGCTGAACTGGGAACTTCTAACTTGTTTTTAGAGTCCATCTTGCCAATATTTCAGAGATTCCGTATTATATCAAAAAGCATCAATAAAGTGAATACGTGTCTTTGTTTTAAGGAAAACCTTTTCATTCAAAAGATTAAAATAATCATTTTGTGCAATAATCTGCAAATTTTTCATGTTCTTGATATTGTATGAAATAACCCTTGAAATTATTTTAAGAAACGAAAAACTTGTCGCGTTATTTCAAACTTTTATGAAGAATATGCCTTTTTTTGCAATGATAAAAGTTGATATGCATTCGTCAAAAATGCTATACTCATGATGCCTTTCAAAAAGGTTAATTTTTTTTGAAGTGTTCTTGGGGTTTGACGGAGATTTTTCTTTATGAAAAAAAAATTCAACAGTCTGTTTGCTCTTTTTATATTGTCGCATGCATGCGCATTATTTGCTTTTGCAAATGACACAAGCCTTTCACAGTTTTCAATAGATGAATCCGTAGGTTCAGATGTAAAAATTCTTCCGATTGACAAAATCAAGGTTCAGTTTAAGCCAAGAAAACTTGACAGGATTGGTAAATATACTGAACTTTTGCCAGGAACGGAAGGCAGCGGGGGAACAGATGCCCGATATGTGACTTTTGGCGTATGGCCCCAGAAGGTTCTTTCAAAGAAAACAAATGTTCGGATAAACAAGAGCGTCTTAAATGAGGATGTTGACGCAAAATATTATCTTGGAAATGACGGCTATTGGTATGCTGAAAATCCAGAGAATGCCTATGGCGTTGGCTACCGATATTCTGACGGAAGTCCTGTAAGGAAACTGTTTGCAAAGACATCCAGGTTTTTTTGCGTTGAGCCGATAAAATGGCGTGTGCTTTCCAGAAATTATCCTTTGGGAAATGGAGCGGGGACCGGAACTCTCCTTCTTGCCGAAAATATTCTTGCGTGCTCTTCTTTTAGCGGAAAAGACAATCTTTATGACAGTTCCGACGCAAGAAAATGGCTTTCCGATGTGTTCCTTAACGCGGCCTTTACAAAAAAACAGCGTGAGAAGCTTCGGCCTGTCCACATTTGCAGTACGCCAATAAATGAAAATTCTTTTTCTGCTGATAAGTCTGGGGATTTTGCTTTTCTCCTTAGCCTGAAAGATGTTTATGATTCCATGCTTGGATTTGATGCAGCTGGTGCAGGGGAGTTTGAAGAGTCAAGAATCCGATGTCCTACCGATTATGCATTGTCCTGTTCTTCCTATATGTGTGATGCAAACAGAACTGGCGGAGTCTGGTGGCTTCGTGCTTCTGAAGGTGAAAAAAAATCAAGCCTCGTTCATTGTGTTCTTGGAAACGGAAAGGCTGATTTTTCACTCTTTATGAGTGCAAACGGATGTGGAATTGTTCCTGCCATATGTGTTGAAAATTAAGGGAACCTCTAAAAATTTCAGTTTTTGGAGATGCACTTAAGATGCCGTTAAGTCATGACCGGTTTTTGCTTGCTTCAAGTGATGGCGTCATGATGGCTTTGAAGAAAACATGCATCGTTTTAAAAATCAATCTTGAAAAAAAATCCACCCCGGAAAGCATTGGGGTGGAATGAATGTGAAAAACGCATGCTTGAGGTTCATGCGCATTCATGATGCGTTTTTTTTTTTTTTTTCTTCTTCTTCTTCTTCTTCTTCTTCTTCTCTAAACCTTGAACTGGTCGATTTGTCCGCTTATCTGATTTATGGAGTCTTCTACCTCACGAGAAATGGATGCAAGAGAACTTTCGCTTTCGCTTATTTTTTCTGCGCTTTCAGACATGCTGTCCATGCTTCCGCACATGTTCATCGAGGCTTTTTGAAGCGCACCCATTCCGCTGATGATTTCACTGTTGTCCTGTGTCATTTTCTTTGACATGCCAAGGACTTCCTGCGTGCTTGAGTTCATGGATTGAAGAGCCTCGTTTATTTTCTTGGAATTTTCAGTCTGCTCGGAAATGACATTTTTAATCTGCCTTACAAAATTGTCCGTGTCGAGGATTCTTTGCGTTACTGATTCAAATACTTCCACGGATCTCTTTGACGCATCAACAACGGTTACGATTGACTGTTTTATGCTGTTAAGCTGGTCTCCGATTGTTTTTGACTGCGATGTGGATGTTTCTGAAAGCTTTCGGATTTCATCTGCAACGACGCTGAAACCTTTTCCTGCTTCTCCTGCATGGGCGGCTTCGATTGCGGCATTCATGGCAAGGAGGTTTGTCTGTTCCGCAATTGATGAAATGACCGTGTTTGCTTCCTGAAGCATTGCAGACTGGTCTTCGATATTCTTTATGAGGACGTTTACGTCATTCTGCTTTGAAATTCCTTCCTGGGAATCATTTCTGAGGGAATTGAAGGATTCAGACATCTTGTCTACCGATTTGTCGACTGACAAAAAGTTTCCTGCCATTTCTTTAACGGCTTCCGCCGCATTGGATGCCTGCATTGCCTGGTTTTCCACAAGACTTTCAAGACTTGATATGTTGGATGAAATTCCGTTTATGATTTCAGATGTCTGCGTAACGGATCTGTTTTGGTCCAGAATCTGTTTTTTGACGTTGTCTATGTCTGAGATTATTTCTGCCGTGATTTCTGAGTTTGCCTCTGACTGCCTGTTGAGCTTTTCTCCAGAATCTGTAAGGCTGTCTCTTGAAAGCTTTATGTCGCTGACAATGCTCTGGAGTTTTTCCGTAAACTGGTTGAAACCTTCCGTAACTTCACCGATTTCATTGTTTGCGAAAATCGGAATCCTTTTCGTAAGGTCCGCGTTTCCAGATGCTATTTCCGTTATTGATTCGCTGAGGTTCTGCAGAGGCTTGAGCTGCTGTCCGAATATGAGGCCCACCAGGATTCCTGCAATGATTGCAATTAAAGCCACGACTGCAAGCTTGATTATCAAAACTGAAATTGCCTCCATGGCCTTGCTTTTGTTCTGCACCGTACCCAAAAACCATTCTTCGCTGTTTACCGGTGAGTATGACAGTATGTATTTTTCATTGCCCTGGCTGTACTCTGTGATTCCTGATTTTGTGCTTACCATCCTTTTCTGGGCTTCAACAAATCCTGCGATTTTTTTGTCTCCGTTTTCCCAGTCATTTTGAAGTGTTTCTACGTTTTCGTAATTTACACCGGCCATGACTTGCCCAATCTTGTTGATTATGAAGCATTTTCCTCCATAATCAATGTCTATGCTGTGCAGGATTTCATTCAGCTTGCTTGCAGACGTAACTCCTGTAAGCACTCCGCAAACGGTACCGTCAAGTGCCCTGATTGGAGCGCTTACGCATATTACCATCTTCAGGTCGATTCTTGCAAAGAGCACGTCCGATATGTTTGAGATGCCGGACATTGCCTGCTTGAAAAATGCCCTGTCCGCACAGTTTGCCTTGTGTCCCGTGGTGCTTATGACGTCTCCGTTTGGATAGTCGAGCTGAAATCTCTCAAATCCTATTCTTCTTGCTTCCTTTATGAGCACTTCTTTTTGAATTTCCCAATTCATGGAGCATATGTCAGGCCTTTGCGCGATGTCTTCCACCTGATGTATGTAGCCCTGTATTTCCTTCGTGACGAGTTTTGCCGCATCTTTGTTTCTTTTTTCAATCGTTGACGTGATTTGCTGTTCCTGAGTAATCTTGAACGTGTTGTAGCCTATGAAAGACACTACCGTACAGATGACTGACACTAGAAGTGCAATCTGCAGGATGATTTGAAGTCTGAGATTCCTTTTGATACCCATTTTGAGCCTCCGTATAGGGTAATTCTAAAAATCCAAAAATGCATTTCTGGAGATTTTCAGCGGAATTTGGAACTGTGTTTTCAAATGACCGCATTCCGCAACCTTGTGACAACCTCTGAAAAGTCATTTCAGAAGTTCCGCTAATATTATATCCCCTGAAATCTTGAATAACCATGATTTGCGTAAAAAAAATGCATAAAAAAAAGGCAGATTCCTTTTGAAATCCGCCTTATTGCATAAGAATTTCCTGTCATGTCCCAGCTTCAAGTCTTCCATGAAAAACGCAATTTTCGGTGGGTTCCGCATGGTTTTGAAAACTGGGAAACGTGATGCTTAAAATCAATATACGCTCAAAATCTTTGCAAGCTTGTCCTTGCCGATGATTTTCATGAAATTTGCAAGCCTTGGTCCCTGGTCTTTTCCTATGATTGCGTGGTAAAGTGCCGTGAAAAGGGCTTTTGACTCTATTCCGAAATCAGTTGCAATGTTGTACATTTCCTGCTGGCAATCCTTGTCGAGAGCATAAGTTCCGATTTTTGGAACAACTTCATCACGAACGCGGATTACAGCCTTGAGCATGTCTCCCGTTATGTCTTCGGCCTTTGAACCGTCCTTTCTTATCTTGAAGCAGAAATCCGGCGCACAGTCAGGAGCTGACTCGTTAATCCAGTACCATGCGCAATCACATCGTCTCTTGAGGCATTCAACCTGCTCAGGCTTTACGTCGCCGAGACTTTTGATTACTGCATCAACATCGCCGTCGTATGTCTGGAGAAGTGTTGTGAGAAGGCGGAAAGGTATCTGGTAAGGCATTACTGCCGGGAATCCGTTTTCAATCTGTGAAAGCTCATAAATCCTCTTTTCGCGGAGAATGATGGATTCTTTCTTTGCAGGATCCTTTTCTTTTGGCTCCTCAACGCCCCATGCAATGCGCTCAGTCTTGTCGTATGCCTCATACATTGTGACTACGTCAAGGTCAAAGCTTATGGAGAATTCATGATCCACTTTGTTTACTGCGAAAATGTAGCGGAGAACTTCTGGCTGATATACTTCAAGCGCATCAATCAGGGAAATTACCTTTCCTTTTGATGAAGACATCTTTCCTGGAACACCCTTGAGCTTTACGAAGTCGTACTTCATCGTTACAGGTGCATCCCATCCATATATTTTCTTTGAAACGAGTTTTGCAGTATCGTAAGATCCTCCCGGTGATATGTGATCTTTTCCACCAGGTTCGAAGCATACTTTTTCCTCTGCCCATCTCATTGGCCAGTCAACGCGCCAGCCAAGCTTTATGCCGCCGAAGTTGCGAATGTCTACAGTTTCTTCGCAGCCGCATTCACACTTGTATGAAACACCATATTCTCCGTCATAACCTGTGATTTCAGTCGTGTCCTTGTTGCACTTTCCGCAGAAAATCGCTGTAGGCCAGTAAACATCCTCAGCCTTCATCTTGTGCTCGTCGTCACGGTAATGGTTCAGGCATTCCTTTATGAGCTCACGGTTCTGGAGTGCGTTTTTCATGCCTTCTGCATAGCGGTTTGCGCGGTATCTGGAAGACTGGTAAAGGAATTCCGGATGAATTCCAACGCGTGGAAGCTGGTTTTCTATGTCAACCTCGTGATGGCGTGCATAGTTTTCGTCACGTCCGAACGTATCTGGAACTGATGTGATTGGATAGCGGAGGTATTTTTCAAGTTCCTCAGGCTTCGGCATGTTTGCAGGAACTTTTCTGAAAACATCGTAGTCATCCCATGAATAGATGAAGCGTACGTTCTTGCCCCTGTCGCGGAGAGCGCGTACGATAAGATCGACTGTGATTATTTCACGGAAATTTCCGATGTGAACTGTTCCGGAAGGTGTGATTCCGGAAGCGCAAGTATATGAGTCCAAATCACCTTTTTCCTTGATGATTTTTGCTGCAACCTGGTCTGCCCAGTGTGTCAATTCTTTAGTATCTTTCATAATTTTTATAATATAATGGAAAAAAACTATTTGTTCAAGGGAACATCACAAATGGCTCCTTGGTGAAAAGGACGCGGCAAATCATTTTGTTTTTTTTGCATGTCTTGGTTTTCCTAAAATCTTGATTTGCAAAATCTTTAATGATATTAAAGAAAATTCAGTATTGCTTAATTGAACAATGTTTTGAAATTCATTATAATCGAGATATTGAAGGGCATCTCTAGAAACCTGTTTTTTGGAGACTTGATATTCTCAAAGGGAGCTTGTATGGCAAAAAGACCACTTATAAATGATGAGCGATGTAAGGGATGCGGACTATGTATCCGTGTTTGTCCCAAGAACATCCTTGAAATGTCAAAAGGTACAAACAGTCAGGGTGTAAGTTATCCAGTTTGTAATGATGAGTCAAAATGTATTGCATGTTCTTTCTGTGCGACAATGTGCCCGGATTGTGCAATCGAAATTGAGGAGTAACGTATGGCAGAAAAAGTATTGATGAAAGGTAACGAGGCAATCGGAGAAGCTGCCTTACGCGCAGGATGCCGTTACTATTTTGCATATCCGATCACGCCGCAGAATGAAATACCTGCATATATGTCAAAGCGTCTTCCAGAAGTTGGAGGCACATTCCTTCAGGCAGAAAGCGAACTTGCCGCAATCAACATGGTGATGGGTGCAAGCGCTGCAGGTGCACGTGCGATGACATCTTCTTCTTCACCGGGAATTTCTCTCAAGCAGGAAGGAATCTCATATCTTTCAGGCGCAGAACTTCCGGCCGTAATCGTCAACATGATGCGTGGCGGTCCTGGACTCGGAAACATCGCAGGCGCTCAGGGAGACTACTTCCAGGCAACAAGGGGCGGCGGAAACGGAGACTATCACGTAGTCGTAATCGCTCCGGGAACAGTACAGGAAATGGCAGACTGCACCGTAAAGGCATTTGAAATTGCAGACAAATACAGGGTCGTATGCATGATTTTGGGAGACGGATACCTTGGACAGATGTCTGAGCCTTGCGTACTTCCAGACTTTGTAAAGGAATTCCCGGCAAAACCTTGGGCACTTACAGGAAAGACTTCTGAAAGGCAGAACAACATCACTCTTTCACTCCGCCTTCGTGGTGACGACACGGAACTCAACCGCCACACAAAGGAACTTTTTGCAAACTATCAGAAAATTGCCGACAACGAGACAATGGCAGAAGTATACATGTGCGACGATGCAGAAATCGTGCTCACGGGATACGGAACAAGCGCTCGTGTCTGCAAAAAGGCAGTAAGGCTTCTTCGCGAGATGGGCATAAAGGCTGGACTTTTCCGTCCGATAACACTCTGGCCTTTCCCTGAAAAAGAACTCCAGAAAGCAGCCGCAAACGCAAAAAAGATTCTCACTGTCGAGATGAGCATGGGTCAGATGGTTCAGGATGTAAAACTTTATTCAGGACACAAAGTATCTGACGTCGAGTTCT